>JAUIEG010000315.1 GCA_030428745.1 Alphaproteobacteria bacterium | reverse complement strand
TCATCCGCATGAGGCGGGATCGCGGCGCCGACTTTCCGGCTCTTCCAGACGAATATGAGCAGAATGGCAGCGAGCGCCGTCGACAGGATGAACGGCGCCTGCGGCGCGTGCGCGTATAGCCAGAAAGCAATGACGGGCGATACGATAAAGCCGGACGCGGTCGCTGCGCCTGCAAGGCCAATGGCGCCGCCCTGTTCATCCGGTTCCACGGCGAGAGAGGCGGCCGCCGTTACTGCCGGTATCGCCATGCCGGAGCCAAGACCGCTCGCGACCATGCCGAGAACGACAGGCCAGAGATGGTCCGAGAGAAGAATGGTCAGATGGCCTGCGATCAACAGGGCCGGGGCGATGCGCATCAGTTGCGCCGGCGGCAGGCGCAGGCGCTGAACAATCACAAGCTGGGCGAAGAGCGACGCCATGGCCCCGGCGGTGAGGCCGATGCTGACATAGGCGGGCGCTTCAACCGTCGAATAGCCGAGACGGTCGATGAAATAAAAGGCGATGGTCTGGATCGGGATGGCGTTGATGACGGAAAAGGCCAGCGCTGTAAGGAGAAACACCGTGAGCCGATCGTCGCGGAGCTTCACTCTTCTTCCCTGCTTGCGTTGTGTCGGGCCTGTGCGTTCCGGCAGAAACGCAAACACCGCCGCGAGCATGACAAAGCCAAGGGCGGAGGCGGCGAAAAACGGAACAGTGCGCCCCAGGAGCGACGCCGCGGCGCCGAAGCCGGGGCCGAGCATCGCGCCGAAGCCGAACGCTGCAGAAAATCCGGCGATGCCCGCGGTGCGGTCATGCTTTGACGTGCGGTCGGCGATATAGGCTTGCGCCGCCGGCGGTCCTGCGGACCCCACAAGGCCGTAAATGCTGCGCATCGCCACCAAAACCAGATAGAGCGGCAAGCCGGAAAGGGCGCCCGCAAGACCGAGCATGATGGAGCCGCCGAACAGCGCCATGGAAAGCGCATAGCCGACCATGCCGATCAGGATGAAGGGTTTGCGGCCGCGCATATCGCTGAGCCGGCCCCAGACAGGGCCGCAGAAAACCCAGCAGCATGCGGAGATTGCAAAGATGAGCCCGGTTTGAAGATTGGAAAGCCCGATTTCCCGCGCCAGCGGCGGCAGGACTGAAAAAACAATGGTCTGCCCCATGCCGGCGCAAACGGCTCCCACGAGCAGGAGCGCGATGGCGATCCTGCGCTGTGTGGCGGTGGTGGCGCTCGCGCCCGGCGCCGGCGCTGTTGACGTCATGAGGGTTCCAGTCTCCGAAGCCTCACTCACCACGCTGCGCCTGCGATGGCAATCTTCAATGGCGCCCCCATGGTGTCCTCGGACGGTCTTGCGGCGTTTCGGTTTCGCCCGTTAAGCTATGGCGTGTTGAGAGGGAGGCGCCGATGACAGGGTCTTTTTCTGCTGAAGGCGGCTGCGCCTGTAAAAAAGTGCGTTATCGCCTGACGGCGCCGCCACTATTCGTTCATTGCTGTCACTGCCGCTGGTGCCAGCGCGAAACCGGCGCGGCTTTTGCGCTCAACGCCATGATCGAGATGGGCTGTGTCGAGATGCTGGGCGATGACCCCATGGTTGTCGACACGCCGTCGGAAAGCGGGCGCGGACAAAAGGTGCATCGCTGCCCCGACTGTCATGTGGCGTTGTGGAGCCATTATGGCGGCGCCGGGCCCGCCATCGCCTTCATCCGTGTGGGAACCCTCGACGAGCCTGACGAGGTTCCGCCGGACATCCAGATTTACACCGCTTCAAAACAGCCCTGGGTCGAGCTCTCTCACGCCATGCCGGCGGTAAAGGGCTATTACAAGATGAGCGAATATTGGCCCGAGGAAAGCATTGTGCGCCTCAAGGCCGCGAAAGAAGCCTACGCGGCGGCCCATAGCTGAGGCCTGGTCCGGTGTTTGCGGTCTAATTGCCGGCCAATTGCGGCCAATTGCCGGATGGGGCTCAAACGCCTATATCCCCGGCCATCATGACTGAACTTGACCTCTCCGCACGGCCCGCAAAAGCAGGGCTTCAAAATCTCGCCGGGATGACCCGCGCCGAGATGGCGGAGCAATTGCGCGACGCGTTCGGGCTCGACGAGAAAAAGGCGCGGATGCGCGGCGCTCAGCTCTGGCGCTGGATTTATGTCGCCGGCGCAACCGACTTCGCGGCGATGACCAACATTTCAAAGGAGATGCGCGCCGGGCTCGCAGAACGCTTCGTGGTCGCCCGCCCGGAAGTGACAGAACGGCTCGTCTCCGTCGACGGCACCCGAAAATATCTGATCCGCCTTGGCCCCGGCGTTGAAGTCGAATGTGTCTACATCCCCGATGTGGGCCGCGCCGGTGCGCTCTGCGTGTCTTCACAGGTCGGTTGCACACTTGCCTGCACCTTCTGTCATACGGGCACGCAAAAACTCGTCCGTAATCTGACCTCGGCGGAAATCGTCAATCAGGTGATGGCGGTCAAGGACGATCTCGAAGAATGGCCATCCGGCGGGGACGACCGGCGGCTCTCCAATATCGTCTTCATGGGCATGGGCGAGCCGCTCTATAATCTCGATCATGTCGAACGCGCGATTGACGTCATCTCCGCCGATGACGGCATTTCAATTTCGCGCCGCCGCATCACTGTGTCGACGTCCGGCGTTGTGCCGGAGATGCACCGGCTGGGCGAGGAAACCTCGGCCATGCTGGCGATCTCGCTGCACGCGACCAACGACCCGCTGCGCGATGAGCTCGTGCCCATCAACAGGAAATATCCCATCGCCGAACTGATGGACGCCTGCCGCGCCTATCCCGGCGCTTCCAATGCGCGGCGCATCACTTTTGAATATGTCATGCTGAAAGGCGTCAATGACAGCGACGCCGAAGCGCGGGCGCTGGTGCGTTTATTGAAGGGCGTTCCGGCGAAGATCAATCTGATCCCGTTCAATCCGTGGCCCGGCGCGCCTTACGAATGTTCAAGCTGGGAGCGCATTGAAGGCTTCGCCGACATCATCTCGCGCGCCGGCTACGCCTCGCCGATCCGCACGCCGCGCGGCCGGGACATCTTCGCCGCCTGCGGACAGTTGAAGTCGGAAAGCGTGAAGAAACGGGCGAGCGAAGCGCGTAAAGAGCGGATGGGCGCGGTTTAAAAACTGAGTTCCGCAATGTCTACAATCTGGAGATTGCAGCGGTTGCTTGGGATCGGCATGCAATAGCCAAAGGCGGACTTTTGTATTTGGATTTGCGCGGCGACTTTTGGGGACTTCCCGACAGTCAACTGCTTTAGCGGCGGGCGTCTTCTGGCCGTAAGGCTATTTTCTTATAAAGTTATTGCTATTACCCTATGCCAATATTCGTGTGAGGGAAGTTAGACGAATGGAAGCCAGCATTAGCACTGCGGCAAGCGAAAGTAGCTGGGATATTGTTCCAACGAACGCTATTGCATCAGTTATCTTCTTCGTTCTTTTTGCCTATTTTTTCTTCAGGCACTTTTTATTCGTGTTGATGTTCATGGACCTAGTGATTTCTTGGCTTAGAAAATTCAGTTGGTTTCCGAGCGAGGGAAAGCGCATGAAAGCATTTGTTCACTGGCTCATCGCTCTCGGATTATTTTTCGGATTTCTATTTATAGGTCGTTCCATAGGCTGGATAGACATTATTCCTCAATAGCGAGTGCTTGGGCGGTTGCGAATGCTTGGAAACGGTTCGGAGTTTTGCGATCTCTTAAGCATCACCCGAACAGCAGCCTTGGCCCAAAACCCTACGCCACCTTCATCGATATCCAACACGGCTTTCAATGTAGAGTAACCATCTGGCAAGTTAATTCTTTTTTCTTCTCGCCTCAAACGCCGCCATCTGTTCCGGCGTCGCTTCTTTCTGGTGTTTTTCTTTCCACTCTGAATAGGGCATGCCGTAGACGCGTTCGCGCGCTTCGTCTTTGGTGAGGGAAACGCCCTCCGCCTCCGCCGCCTCTCGCTGCCAGTCGCCAAGACAGTTGCGGCAGAAATCGGCGAGGATCATCAGGTCGATATTCTGCACATCCGGACGGTTCTGAAGATGCGAAACAAGCCGCCGGAATGTGGCGGCGTCGATCCTGTCCTGAAGCTCCTGTGAAATCTCGGTCATGGCGTTCATCCTCAAAATCAGTTTTCGTCAATCTTCCTAAAGTGTATTGAGCCTCATGGCGATTTCAATCGGCGATATAACAATTCCAGACTGGGAGCTGGTGGAGACCTTCATCCGCGCCTCCGGGCCCGGCGGACAGAATGTCAACAAGGTCGCCAGCGCGGTGCAGCTTCGCTTCCATGTGAGAAATTCGCCGTCATTGCCCGATGACGTGAAAGCGCGGCTC
>JAUIEG010000314.1 GCA_030428745.1 Alphaproteobacteria bacterium | reverse complement strand
GCCCGTGACGCCGGCGTGTAGGAAATCGAAAAATTATTGCCCCTGACGTAAGAGCCGGCATGGCCTTGCGCTGTGTCGGAGCCTTGCAAGAGGGTGTCGCCAACGCGCAACGTCACATGCATAATGCGGTTTTCTTCGCCTTTGCCGACAGCAGTCATTTCCGGCGGCCCATCGGAGAAGCGCTGTTTGACGACAAACTCACCGCCGAAAACAGATTTGTAAAAGTCAAAAGCTTCTTCGCAATCGCCATCGAAAGTTAGATAAACTGTAAAGCTCATACCGCCCCCCCCCGCTTTTTTCAACGCTTACGAGAGGTTCAGCATAGCGCGGGTTTGTTCAGGTGTGGCAACCTCTCGGCCCGCATCGCGAGCGTAGGCGGCGAGCGCTTCAATCATCGGACCGTTCGATGACGCCTTCTCGCCGTCTGGCAGGTAGAAGCAATCTTCAAGTCCTGTGCGCAGATTGCCGCCAAGCTCCGCCGCGCGGCGATGAACAGCCCAGACGTCCTCACGGCCGATCACGGTCGCCTGCCACGGCATTCCTTCCTTTTTATATTTGATGAGAAACGGCAAGAGGTCGGGGTCCGCTGGCATGCCCGAGGCGACGCCCATGACAAAATTATGATCAGCATGATCGGTCATGCCGTTTTCGATATAGAGCCCGACCGAGCGAACGATGCCGATGTCGAAACACTCAAATTCCGGGATAATGCCGACCTCCTTCATCACATCGATGAAGTCTTTCACTTTCGACGCCGGATTATCGAAGACCATAGGCGGCCATGCCCAGGACCCGTCCCTGCGGGTTTTGAGATAGTTTAGCGTGCCGGCGTTACACGCGGCCATTTCCGGCTTACAGGCCCGGAGATAGTCGAGCACGTAACCATATTCCGAGCCGACGACACCCGTGGTCATATTGATGACAACGCCCGGGCACGCCGCACGGATCGCTTCATTGATCTCATTGCAGATCGCCGGATCCCAGGTCGGGAGATGCCCCTTGCCTGGCTCCTGCTGGCGATAATGCACATGCATAATGGTGGCGCCGGCGTCGAAAGCGCGTTTCGCCTCCGTCGCCATTTGCTCCGGCGTGACGGGAACAGGATGTTGTTCCGGATTGGTGAGAACGCCGGTGAGCGCACATGTGATAATGGCTGTGTCTGACATCTAAGCCTCCGCCTGCAAGGTCACGAGCTTTGTGCGGATCGCTACCTGATCGCCTTCTTTCGCCAACACCTCAGCAACGACGCCATCACGCGGGCTTTTCAACTGATGTTCCATTTTCATGGCTTCCACGGTGGCGACGATCGTTCCCTTTGAAATTGGATCCCCCGGTCCTACGCGAACAGACGTAACAAGGCCCGCCATGGGCGCCTTAACGATATCATCGCCGCCGGCGCTTTCGCTCGCCGGCGCGAGCGTGATATCCATATAGCGCTCCCAGGCGCCGTCCGCGTCAATTTCAAGATGATACATATTGCGAGCAAAATGTGCGCTGCAAATCCGTCCGTTATGGCGATATCGAATGTAGTCACCGGTTTTTGACAACAGCTCAATCGACACGTCATCGCCGCCAACCGTGGCTGTCACATTTGCGCCATTGAATTTGATGTCCGACTTGATGATGTCGCCGCCGGTATTGACAAGATGGAGGGGAAAGCCCGCGCCGTCTCGCGAATGCCAGCCCGTCAACAGATCCCCGAAAGGCGCATCCGTCAGCGCCGCACCGGCCAGCGCAATCGCCGCGCCGCCGCCAGGTGGCCTGCGCCGCGCCAAACGAGAAAGATTACTTTCAATATAGCCCGTATCCGCCTCGCCTTTCGCAAAAGCCTCGTCCTCCAGCAGAGAAACGAGGAAGTCGCGATTATGGGCGAAACCTAGAAGCACCGTCTTCTTCAACGCCGCCGCGAGTTTCAGACGCGCTTCATCACGCGTTGCGCCACAGGCGATAACTTTTGCAATCATGGGGTCATAGAAGGTGGTGACCGTATCGCTTTGCTCCACACCAGCGTCAATGCGCGTATCTTCCGGAAATTCCAGCAAGCTTATCTTCCCAGAATGCGGCATGAAGCCTTGCGCCGGATCTTCAGCGTAAAGACGCGCCTCCATCGCCCACCCCTCGAGACGCATCTCACCTTGTGAAACGGGTAACGATTTACCTTCGGCAATATCCAGTTGCCATGCGACGAGGTCGAAACCAGTGATCATTTCCGTCACCGGATGTTCAACCTGAAGCCGCGTGTTCATCTCCAGGAAATAGAACTCGTCACGCACCGGATCAAAAAGAAACTCCACGGTTCCTGCGCCGACATAACCTACAGCCTGCGCCGCTCTTACCGCGGCTGCGCCCATCTCTTCCCGCTTATCCTGAGTAATGACCGGCGACGGCGATTCCTCAATAACTTTCTGGTTGCGCCGTTGTAGGGAACAGTCCCGCTCACCAAGGTGGATGCAATTCCCTTGAGCGTCCGCGAAAACTTGAATCTCCACATGGCGCGCGCCGACCACCGCGCGTTCGAGCAAGAGCCGCCCATCGCCGAACGCGCTTTCAGCCTCCTTGCGCGCAGAAACAATTGCATCCTCAAGTTCGGATTTTTCCCGAACGACGCGCATGCCGCGCCCGCCGCCGCCCGCCGATGCTTTCACCATCACGGGAAAGCCGATCTTGTCGGCTTCCTTCCTCAGCGTTGCATCGGATTGATCCTCGCCCTGATAGCCGGGCACGCAAGGAACACCCGCCTCGATCATGCGCCGTTTCGCTTCAGCCTTATCGCCCATGGCGGCGATGGCGTTGGCAGGCGGGCCCACGAAAATGAGTCCCGCCTCGGCGCAGGCTTTCGCAAAGTCCGCACGCTCTGAAAGAAATCCATATCCAGGATGAACCGCGTCAGCGCCTGCGTCTTTGGCAGCTGCAATGACGACGTCGATATTGAGGTAGCTTTGCGCCGGCTCCGATTCGCCAATATGGATCGCCTCATCCGCCATGCGGACATGGAGCGCATCCACATCTGCGTCGGAATAGACCGCAACCGTCGCGACTGCCCTAACCCGCGCGGTTCGGATGATGCGGCAAGCGATTTCGCCGCGATTGGCGATGAGCAATTTTCGGATGGTCGTCATGTTTCTTTGACTGTTGTGAATGACTCAAGCCACGGTGACGTTTCCTTCCGGGCGAACGCCATAGCGCCTTTACGCCCTTCGCCCCGCAGGCAGTCGGCGAAAGCCTCAGCCGCCTGATCAAGCTGGACCGGATCGATTTGCGGCGCCGCACGATTGAAGATCGCCTTCGTAACCGCGTTCGCCTTTGGCTCGCACCGCCCGATCTGTGACAGGGTTTCAGCAAGGGCGCCCTCAAGACCGGCGTCGCCATTTACAACTCTGTCCACCAACCCGATGTGGCAGGCCTCCTGAGCGCCAAAATGCGCGCCGGTAAGCGCAAGTCGGCGCGCATTGTACAAACCCATTCTTCGCACCAGAAACGGCCCGATCTGCGCTGGCGGCACGCCTAATGCCGTCTCGGAAAGCGAGAACCTTGCGTGGCCTTCAGCAATGCTCACGTCCGATACGCTGATAAAACCATTGGCCCCGCCAAATGCTGCCCCCTCGATCAGCGTGACCAATACCTGCGGTATGGCGTCAAGCTTCAAGAGAACATCGCCAAAAATACGATTGTTTTTAGCCACAGGGTCAATTTCACCGGTCGGCGGCTCCTCCGCCGTCACCATTTGACCGAATTCCTTGATGTCGCCGCCGGCGCAGAACGATCCGCCGGCGCCGCGCAAGACAACCATGCGCACATCGTCATTGTCGGTAAGCCAGTCACATAAGGTCATCACCCCGTTCATGATGGCGCCGTTCAACGCATTCCTCGCCTGCGGGCGGTTCAGCGTCACCATCAAAGCCGACTGTCGCCGAGATACCAGAATGTCTTCAAGCTCGGGTAGCTCTGTCATCATTCACGCCTTGTTCGATTTTCCCGGCAGGGTGCCCAGATATTTGCAGATAATCGACAGCATCACTTCATCGGCGCCGCCGCCAATGGAGCCGAGGCGGCCGTCACGATAGGCGCGGGAAACAGGCGTTTCCTCCATGAAGCCCATGCCGCCCCAATATTGAAGACAGGAATCGTTTACTTCGCGTGCGAGACGTCCGGTCTTGAGCTTCGCCATGGAGGCCATCATGGTCGCGTCCTCCCCTTGCATCATTTTATCGACCGCATCCCAGGTGAGGGAGCGTAACGCCTGGACTTCCGTTTTGAGCTCCGCAAGTCGGAAATGCACGACCTGATTATCAAGAATGGATTTTCCGAAAGCCTTGCGCTGGCGCGCATATTCCGCA
>JAUIEG010000313.1 GCA_030428745.1 Alphaproteobacteria bacterium | reverse complement strand
AGAAATGCCGATCTATGACGCCGCCATGAAGTACAAAGCCGCAAATACGCCGAGCGTCGTTTTCGCCGGCAAGGAATACGGCACTGGCTCCTCGCGGGACTGGGCGGCGAAAGGTACGATCCTCCTCGGCGTTCGCGCTGTTATCGCCCAGAGCTTTGAACGCATCCACCGCTCTAACCTCATCGGCATGGGCGTCTTGCCGCTGCAATTCAGGGAAGGCGACTCGTGGGAATCGCTTGGTCTTACGGGCGATGAAGAAGTGACCATCCACAATGTCGACAAAATCGAGCCAAGAACAAATGTCACCGTTTCTGTGAAATTCGCCAATGGCGAAACCAAGAATGTTGATGTTCTGGTACGGATCGATACGGCGGATGAGCTCGACTATTACCGCCATGGCGGCATCCTGCATTACGTCATTCGCAATCTGGCGGCGTAAAGCAAACAAAATCAGGAATATAGGGCCTGGCCTCTGTTGAGGCCGGGCCTTTTTATTTGCTCATGACTAGTCTCGCCTGTCTATTTCTGGAATAGTTCTAGACTAGGAAGCCAGAAGGGCGGGGGAAGTGCGGAGCGGGGCCGCAGTCAGATTTCCGGGCGGCGCAATTGCGCTTTTACTAGCGGCGATGGCCGGCGGCCACGCTCACGCGTCGCCATGGGCGCGGCTTGACGGCGAAATCCTCGTCATCAGCGGCATGAACTATTTCCGCTCAGACCTTTCTTCGCAGGACCCGAATGGCGGCTTCTTTGAGAGCATTGAAAGCGACACTTATGTTGAATTCGGTCTCACTGAAGACATTACCATTGGCGGCAAGGCGATTTACGCAAACTCCTCGCTGAGCAATAGCGCCGGAAATTTCAGCGACAGCAGCTTTTCTGAAATTGAGGCCTATGGGCAATATCAGTTTCTGCGCACGATGAAACATGCCGCATCCGTAAAGCTCTCTGCGGGCAAACCGGCGGCGTTTCAGTCGGGCGCCCTCAGTGAGATGGGGGGCGGCGGCGCTGATGTGGAACTCGCCGCGCTTTACGGGCGCAATGTAATGTATGAGCCCATCAAAATATTCGTCGCAGCCGAAGCGGGCTTTCGAAAACGCTTCGGCGAGAACGCCGACATTATCAGAACCCAAGGAACCCTAGGTATAGAGCCCGGCAAACGCTGGGTGCTGCTTCTAGAGACTTTCGCGGCAGTATCTATGAGAAACGAAGGCCCCGCCGGAGCTGATTACGACATTGTCAAAATCAAGCCTTCAGTCCTTTACCGGTTTAATCGCCGGTGGGCCATCCAAGCCGGCGTCACCGAAGAGATTGCGGACAGAAACCTTGCACGCGGGCGAACATATTTTTTCGCCCTGTGGAGCGCGTTTTGACAGCGCCCCGCCCAGATCAGCAGCCCAAGGCCGAAGGCGCGGCGCGCGCGCGCTATCCACTGCAATCATCAGAAAATGTCGTCCCGTTAGCAGCTCGGGGCGTTTCCTTTCCGGCGAAGTTTATTCCAACGCCCGCCATGCTTAACCACGCCGTCAACAACCTCGCATCGAAGCAGCCTGAAGAATCCGCGAAGCGGTTACTGACGCGGCGGCAGGCTGTTTTCGCTTTCGCCATGTTAAGCCTCGCAGCCGGTGTTTCGATATGCTGGCCTCTCAGCGCCTTTGTGGCGTTTAACGCCGTAACAGCGCTCTATTTCACAGCGGCGATCGCCTTCCGTTTCTGGCTGCTCATCGTGGGGTGGAATGAAAAAATCGATGCGGCGCCACATCGCAAACTTCATGACGACGAGCTGCCGGTCATTACGATCTTATTGCCGCTTTATCGCGATGAGGCGGCGCTGCCCATGCTGGCGCAGCATGTGGATGCGCTCGACTATCCTGACAGCAAGAAAGATGTGAAACTCCTTCTGGAAGAAGACGATCACGCAACGATCGAAGAAGCTATCAGGCTTGGCCTCGCTCATCGATATCACATGATCGTTGCGCCTCATTGCGAACCACGCACGAAACCAAAGGCCTGCAATATCGGTCTCCAACTGGCGCGCGGCGATCTCATCGTTATCTATGACGCGGAAGATCAGCCCGAACCGAACCAGCTCAAAAAAGCCGCCGCCGCTTTTCGCGACGGCGATAGAAGTCTCGCCTGTGTCCAGGCGCGGCTCAATTACTATAATCGCGAGGATAACTGGCTTACCCGCCTTTTCACTCTTGAATATTCCCTCTGGTTCGACTGGCTCTTGCCGGCGTTGCAAAAAATGGGTGCGCCGATCCCGCTCGGCGGCACATCGAATTTTTTCAGAACCGAGACGCTGGTCACCATAGGCGGCTGGGATCCCTACAACGTTACGGAAGACGCCGACCTTGGTCTACGCCTCGCCCGGCTCGGCTATCGGGTGGAGGTTATCGGCTCGACGACTTTCGAAGAAGCAAATTGCGAGCTAGGCAATTGGCTGCGTCAGCGCTCGCGGTGGTTAAAGGGTTATCTGCAAACATGGCTCGTCCATATGCGCCGGCCGCAGCAGATCATCGCGACAACAGGCTGGCGGGGCTTTCTGGCCGTCCAGCTTTTCGTCGCGGGCAATGTTTTCAGCGCCCTCATCAACCCGGTCATGTGGAGCGCTTTCATCTTCTGGGCGGTTTGGCGGCCAGCGTCGCTTGAAGGGATGCTTCCCGCCCCATTGGTCTGGCTCAACCTGTTTGCTTTATTGGCGGGCAATCTTCTTTTTATCCTGACCATGATGATCGGACCGCTGAAACGCGGCTGGCGTAATCTCGTCCCTTATGGATTAACAGCGCCCGCATACTGGTTGCTAAGCTCCCTCGCCGCCTATAAAGCGTTGTGGCAGGCTTTCCGCCGGCCTCATTACTGGGAGAAAACCAACCACGTCATCAGTGACGCCGCCCGTAAGAGACGCGAAGTCGCCCTTGCCGAATTTTTTGACGAACAACCGCCCTATGACCGACGCCGCCATCACATCCCAGACGCCAACGGTTCTCGCGGGCCGGCCCTATCTGAAAATGAACGGGCTCGGCAACAAGTTCATCATCCTTGATCTGCGCGATGATCCCGTGACGCCGGACGATGCGGCGATCCGCAAAGCGTCGGATCCGAAAACCGGTCCGGGCTGCGATCAGTTCATCACGCTTGAAAAGCGCAAAGGCCATGACGGCGTCTTTATGGGCGTTTACAACGCCGACGGTTCCGAAGTCGGCGCGTGCGGCAACGCGGCCCGCTGTGTGGCGTGGCTGTTGATGGAGGAAACCGGCGCCAGCGAAATAGACTTCGCCACCCTTTCCGAACCGCTTCATGCAGAGCGCATTGGCGACAAGCGAATCGCCGTTGACATGGGCGAACCGAAATTCGGCTGGCGCGATATTCCGTTGTCGGAGCAGATGGACGACACCCGTTTCGTCGACATCAAGCTCGGCCCCATCGACAAGCCGGTGCTGTGGGGGCCATCCGCCGTCAATGTCGGCAATCCTCATTGCATCTTCTTTGTCGAGGACGCAGAAGCCCAGGCCCTCGACAAATTCGGCCCCATGGTCGAACACCATCCGCTGTTTCCGGAGCAGGCCAATATTTCCGTTGCGCAAGTTTTGAGCAAACATGCGATCCGCCTGCGTGTCTGGGAGCGCGGCGTCGGCATCACCGAGGCTTGCGGCACCGCCGCCTGCGCCGCGGTTGTCGCCGCCAATCGCCGCCGCCTGACCGCGCGCAAGGCCATCGTCACGCTTGATGGCGGCGACCTCGCCATCGAATGGCGCGAAGAGGACAACCGCATCATCATGACCGGTCCCATCACCCTTGAGGGCGAAGGGCGCTTCGCCGACGATTACTGAATCATGGCCAAGCTTTATTTCAACTACGCCGCCATGAACGCCGGCAAGTCGACGACGCTGCTTCAGGCGAGCTTCAACTATCGCGAACGCGGCATGGACACGATTGAGTTCACCGCGAAAATAGACGACCGCGTGGAAAGAGGCGTCATCGCGTCGCGCATCGGGCTTAGCAAGGAAGCCCACATCTTCGACGAAGCAACCAATCTGTTCGATATCATTAAATGTGAAAGCGCAGACATGACCGCAGCCTGCGTCTTTCTGGATGAGGCGCAATTCCTGACGGGCGAACAGGTGATGCAACTGGCCCAGGCCGTCGACGAACTCAATATCCCCGTAATCTGTTATGGCTTGCGCACAGACTTCATGGGCGAGCTTTTCGAGGGAAGCGCCCGCCTCCTCGCTGTCGCCGATGAAATCCGCGAGCTCAAGACCATTTGCAAATGCGGCCGCAAGGCGACCATGAATCTGCGCATCGACGGGGCTGGCAAAGCCGTCACCAGCGGCGAGAAAATCGAGATCGGCGGCAAT
>JAUIEG010000312.1 GCA_030428745.1 Alphaproteobacteria bacterium | reverse complement strand
TCGAACGCGGCCGCAAGCAATTCGTTCCCTATCTGATGCAGGATTTTCCCCGCGAGGCGGAGCGGCTCGGCCTCGCCTTTGGGCTGCCGTCGCCCGATCCGATCGACATGGATATGGCGACCGGAATGGTGGCGCCCGCGCAGCCTCTGATGGATCGGCTGATGGCGCTGGGGATTGCAGCCTGCGAAAAAGACCGAGGGCTCGATTTTGCAAAAGCCGTGTCGGCGCGCGTCTGGACCGGCAAGCCCTGGACCGATGATGCGGCGCTTGGCGCGGCGGCACACGAGGCGGGGCTTGATCTCGCCGCGATGGACGCCTGGGCCAGGGGCAATGGGTCAAAGATAGCAGAAATCATCGAAGCCAACGAAACGGAGCAACTTAAGCACCATTGGGGTGTTCCGTTGATGGTGCTCGATGGCGAAGCGTTTTTCGGGCAGGACCGCCTCGATTCGCTGGAGTGGCGGCTCGGACAACGCGGTTTGCGCCGCGACTAGCGCCCGTGGACCGGCGCGCGCAATCGGTCTAGGTTTCAGCCTGCTTTCAGGGAGAAGATGATGTTGAGAAAAAGCATATTGATTTGCGCAGTTTTATCGCTTGCCGCCTGCGCCACCATTTCACCGCGCGCGCGGATCGAAAACCGCCTTGTTGAGATCGGTCTTTCCGAACGCAAGGCGGAATGTATGGCGTATGAACTTGATGAGCGTCTCGACAGCGACGATCTGAACGAGGTCGCCGACTTCCTCGGCGATGTGAATGACGCGTCCTCCTCCGGTGAAAACTACGACACGCTTTTGAACATTGATAACGCCCGCGCCGCCGCCGCCATTGCCGCCTCCGGCCTTGCCTGCGCTTTCGGCGGATAAGCATGTCTGCCTGGTCCGAGACCCGCGTCGCCGGTTCCGCCGGCGTGATTGCTTCCGGCTTTGATAAGGTCGGCGACGCATTCGCTCACAATTTTGAAGAAGGCCTCGAACTTGGCGCCGCGTTCGCGGTGGTGATCGATGGCGAGAGTGTGGTCGATATACGCGGCGGCCATACGGACCGCGCTAAAGAAAAATTCTGGGACGAAACAACACTCGCCTGCATATATTCCAGCGGCAAGGCTGTGCTGGCGTTTCTCATGGCGCGCGCGGTTTCGGACGGCTTGCTCGATTATGAGGCGCCGGTGGCGCAATATTGGCCCGAATTCGCCGCGGCGGGAAAAGAGACCATAACGGTCGCTGAGGCGCTTTCACACCAGGCGGGACTTTGCGGGTTTCCGGATGAAATGCCGCCGGAGACATGGCTCGACTGGGACGCCATTTGCGCAAAGCTCGCCGCCATGGCGCCGCTCTGGGCGCCCGGCACAGCCAATGGCTATCACCCGCAGACGGTGGGTTTCATTGCGGGTGAGATCTTGCGGCGGGTTACTGGAAAAAGTGTTGGCGCCCTTATTCATCAGCTTTCCGGGCCACACGACCTCAACCTGTTTTGCGGCATGAATGAACATGACGGCGCACGCGCCGCCTATATGCCGAAACCGCCTAAGGCGCCTGATCTCGGCGCCATGAACGAATTCAAGCAGTATGCATTTTTGAAGCCGTGGTCGTCGCCGGGACGCGTCAGCCGCGAGGACTGGATGGCGGCGGAATTGCCTGCATCGAATATGCACGCGGATGCGCGCTCGCTGGCGAAGGTCGTCCACCCGTTGGCCAATGAAGGCCGAGATATTTTGGGCGCGGAAATTTTGTCCGATGCGGCCATCAACGACGCCCTGAAAGAACGCAGCGTCGGCGACGATCTTGTCCTGCCGTTTCACCTTTCGTGGTCCGCCGGCCTGATGCGCAACATCAACCGCCATTTCGGACCCAATGAAAATGCTTTCGGTCATGCAGGATTCGGCGGCTCCTGTGTGATTGTCGATCCGGATAACAAGCTCACGGCCGCCTATGTCATGAACAAAATGTCACCTTATCTTGTCGGCGATCCGCGTGCGGTGCGACTGCTTGATGCGGTTTACGCGTCCCTTTGACTAAAATTTGATGCGAAAATCGACGGTGACGAAGGCTGGTTGCGGGTAGCCGGGGATCACTTTCGACATGTTCCGGCTTTCGTGGAGATGCGCACGGCGCAGCGGTGTGTCAGCGCGCGCCCGGCGCGTTACAGCCAGCATTTCCACGCGTTTTGCAGCGACTGAAAAGGCGGCCACCGGCTTTGGTTTCGCGCGGTAAACCGTATTGTGAAGGAGCTGTTCTTCGGCTTTTGCCGAGCCTGCCCCCATGCTCAATGTCATCGCCAGTATTGTTGCAATCGCTCGCATGTGTCCCTCGCTTCCCTGTTTATGGCGAAAGCGTGGCAGGTCCGTATGAGCGAAAAATTAGGCGGAAAGCGGAGTTTTATCTAAAAGCTCGCCGTGAAACTTTCGAAAATTAGATTGAAAAACGCCGCTTCAGCCAGTCCAGCATAAGGGTGTTCGCAGCGTCAGGTTTCTCCCACATCATCCAGTGTCCGCAATTGGCGATGATGTGTTTTTCAAGGTCGGGAACAAGCTGTTCCATGCCGTCGGAACTTTCCGGCGGCAGAAAAAGGTCGAGTTCCGCGCCGATCCACAAAGAAGGCGCGCGCACTTCTTCGTTGCGGCCTTCCGTAAGGCGCCAGTTCTGATCGACATTGCGGTAAAGGTTGATTCCGCCGTGAAAGCCGCTGCGCTTGTAGGCTTCGATATAAACTTGAATATCCGCTTCCGGAATAATTCCTTCGCTTTTTGACGGCGCCGGACCGTCCTTAAAACGTCCGGGCAAGTCATAGACATGGGGAACGAGCGAGGCCCATTTGTCTTTTGGCGCCGGTTTGCGGAACATCAAGTGAAAGAACCGGTCCAGGTCCGTTTCGAAAAGCGTTTCAGGCGCGTCGCGTTGCTGAAACTGGATGAAATAATGTTTTGGGCCGAAGCGTTTTTCGATGATACCGAGTGGAGGAACGGGCGCGCGCGGCCGCAAGGGCGTGCACAGGCCGATAAGCCCGGCGACGCGCTCGGGGTGGAGCTGGCCCATGGACCAGACGAGGGCGCCGCCCCAGTCATGGCCACAGAAAATCGCCTTGTCGATGGCGAGCGCAACGAGGAGTGCGGCAAAGTCGTTTGTCATGTGAGCGGCGTCGTAGAGCGCCGGGTCTTTTGGCGCGTCCGACCGGCCGAAGCCTTTGAGGTCGATGGCGATGGCGCGAAACCCCGCCTCTGCAAAAGCGGGAAGCTGGTTCTTCCAGGAATAGCCGATCTCCGGCCAACCATGAATGAAAACAACAGGCGGGTGAGTTCGGGCCGGATCGCCGTCCATTTCATAAACAGCCAGAGAAACGCCGCCGGCGTCGACCATGTGGGGAGCGGGAAAATCATTCATGAACGGACTTTGTTCGCCGGATGCGCCGCCATCAAGAAGAAATTTCAGTTCGGCGTGTTCGCCTGCGCGAAACCATTTCTGTTGCCGGCGACATCGGCTATGCAAAGCGTATGAGCGCCGACCAAGATTCCCAAAAGCAGCGCCCAGTCCCAAAAGGCTGGAAAGTGCAATCCCATAGTGGAACCTTCAGCGGCCATGCAGGGCCTTTTTATTTCCGTGAAGAGGGCGGGCCTGCCGGCGTCGCTTTTTTTTCAGAACCGCATCACGCCAATGGCCTTGGCGTTGTCCACGGCGGGGCGCTGCTGACGCTCGCAGATATGGCGCTTTGGGATATTTGCCGCCGTGAAGTCGGTGTCTTTAAAGGGGTGACAGTGACGCTGAACGCCGAGTTTGTCGGCCCGGGTCCGGTGGGCGCCTTTATTGAGGCTACGGGCGATATGGTGAAAGCGGGCCGCAAGATGATGTTCGCGCGAGGGATCATCACCGCTAATGGAGACGCGCTGATGAGCTTTTCCGGAACGCTGAAGCGGATAAGTTAGGCCGGCGCCCTTAAGCGGGCTGGCGCGCCGCGGCCCTCATCTTTCGGTTCTGGTGAACGGCGTCGAGGCTGAAAATAGCGAGCGCGGTCCAGATGAGACCGAAGCAGATCGCGTGATACGCCGTAAAAGGTTCGCCGTAATATAACCCGAGAATAAACTGTCCGGTCGGGCCGATATATTGTAAAAACCCGATGGTCGAAAAGCGCAGCCGTCTCGCGGCGAGGGCGAAGAGGAGAAGCGGCACGACCGTGACAGGGCCGGCGAGGATGAGCAGCACATCCATGCCGATATCGCCCTGACCGAAAGCAAGGCCGTTAGTCTTCGAAAACCAGATGAGAAAGACAAGCGCGAAAGGCGAGAGCAGCGCTGTTTCGATAAACAACCCCGGCATGCCTCCAACGTCGAGCATTTTTCGCACATAGCCATAGGCGGTGAACGATATG
>JAUIEG010000311.1 GCA_030428745.1 Alphaproteobacteria bacterium | reverse complement strand
CCGCATCATTCTCGCCTCCGGCAGCGCGATCCGCCGGGAGATTTTAACTGGCGCCAGTGTGCCGTTCGAAGTCATGAAGCCTGATGTGAATGAAGACATCATCAAGGAGGAAGGCCGCCGCGAAGGGCTTGATCTTGAATCTCTCGCCATGCGGCTCGCCGAAGCAAAATGTCTGGATATTGCTTCGAAAACCGACGCGATCGTCATCGGTTCCGATCAGATCATGGAGTTCGAAGGCCGCGCCTATGACAAACCGGCCGATATGGACGCTGCGAAGGCCCGGCTGATGGAAACCCAAGGGGCCGCGCATACGCTGATTAACGCTGTCGCCGTAGCCCGCGGCGGGACGATTATCTGGCGCAATCTCGACCGGCCGAAGCTGGTGATGCGCGCGCTTACTGAGGCCGAAATTGACGCCTATCTCGAGGCGGCGGGCCCTGAGATTCTTTATTCCGTCGGCGCCTATCAGATCGAAAAGCTCGGCAGCCGGTTGTTCGAACGCATTGAAGGCGATCATTTCGCCGTGCTCGGGCTTTCTCTTTATCCCTTGCTCAAACTTCTCCGCCACGAAGGGGCGATTGCTTTTTGATGACCGAGAAGCCGCAAAAAACGCCCGTGCTGGCTGGTGTTGTCGGCTGTCCGGTCAACCATTCCCTTTCGCCGATTATTCACACCATCTGGGCGAAGCGGGCCGGCGTTGATGGTTATTACATTCCGATCGAAGTTCCGCCTGATTATGATGAGTTCGCCCGCGCCATGGATAGCCTGCGGACTGTCGGGTTCGCCGGCGTTAATGTGACGATCCCGCATAAGGAGAATGCGCTGCGTTACGCCGACATTGTCAGTGAGAACGCAAAACAGGCCGGCGCCGCGAACATGCTCACCTTTACCGATAAGGGCGCCGCGGCGGAAAACTCCGACATCACCGGCTTTGCCGAAGCTGTCCGAGAAAAAAAATCGGCGCCCGGAACATCAGCGCTGGTGCTTGGCGCCGGGGGGGCCGCGCGCGGCGTTGTGCTCGCCTTGAAAGCGCTCGGCGTCACCGACATTCGCATCGCCAACCGCACGACAGAACGGGCGAAGGAATTGGCGGGACAGTTTGACCTGGTGGTAATCGATTGGGCGAAAAAGTCTGAAGCCATTGATAATATTGATATATTGGTGAACACAACAAACCTCGGCATGGCCGGCCAGCCGCCGCTTGAAATCGATCTCAGCGCGCTCAATCCCTCGGCTCTCGTCGCCGACATTGTCTATGCGCCATTGAAAACAGCGCTGCTCAAAGACGCAGAAGATAAAGGCCATATGACCGTCGACGGTCTCGCCATGTTGATGCATCAGGCGGTTCCGGGGTTTGGCGCCTGGTTCGGCGCCGACGCGGCGGTTGACGGTGATCTGCGGTCAGCGCTGGTGACAGAACTCGAAAGGCGCGCGCAAAAATGATCCGCATCGGTCTCACCGGCTCCATCGGGATGGGCAAGTCCACCGTCCTTTCCATGTTTGCTGATCTCGGCGCCGCAGTCTGGGACGCCGACGCCGCGGTGCATCGCCTTTATGGGAAAGGCGGGGCGGCGCTCGCGCCGCTGGCGGAGCTATTTCCCGAAGCCATTGTTGACGGCGCCGTAGACCGCGCGGCGCTCGCGAAAATCGTGCTTGGCGATACGCAAGCGCTCGCAAAGCTTGAGGCGGTGGTGCATCCGCTTGTCGCGGAAGACCGGGAGGCGTTCATGACCGCCGCGGCGCAAGCCGGCGCTGACGCGGTGGTGCTCGATATCCCGCTGCTTTTTGAAAACGAGACGGAAAAATTCTTTGACGCCACGATTGTTGTCAGCGCCCCGGCGGAGACACAACGCGCGCGCGTGCTCGCCCGGCCCGGCATGAGCGAAGAAAAATTCGAGGCGATCCTTCGGCTGCAAACACCTGACGCAGAAAAACGTCAGCGTGCGGATTATATCATCGACACCGGACTTCCCCTGGAAGAAACCCGGGCCCAGACGGCCGCCGTCTACGGCAAAATTCTTGGAAAGTTTTCAGGGGCTTAGAGAAGTCCCGCCTTTTCCGCGAGCTCTTTCAGGGATTGTTCCGGCCTGGCGCCGAAATGGCTGATCACTTCGCTGGCGGCGAGCGATCCGAGCGCGCCGGCGCTCTCCAGTTCAAAGCCGCGCGCAAGCCCTAAGAGCAACCCGGCGGCATAGGCGTCGCCGGCGCCGGTCGTGTCCACAAGCTGCGCCGGTTTTACCGCATCGACCCTTACGACATCGCCGTCGCGCGGAATGAGGAGCGATCCTTTTTCCGATAATGTCACAGCAGTGAGCGGGCAAATTTTGCGGGCTTTCTCCGCAATCACATCGAGATCGTCAGAACCGAACAGGGTTTCAGCTTCCGCGTCATTTGCGAGCAGGATGTCCACATGCTGCGGAATGAATTGCTGCAATTCTTCGAACTGGCGGTCGACGCAACTTGCATCGGAAAGGGTTAGCGCCGAGCGCTTGCCTTCGCGTTTGGCGATGGCGCAGGCGCGGATGAAGGCCTGGCGCGCTACGGGCTGTTCAAACAGATAGCCTTCGAAGAAAGTGATTTCCGCGCGCGCGATCTGGCCCTCATCTATATCGTCCGGCTCAACAAAGCCGGCGGCGCCAAGAAACGTCGTCATGGAGCGCTGGGCATCGGGCGTTACATTGACGAGGCACCGCCCGGTCGCGGGGCCGTCCGTCAAAGGCTTGGTGTCGAATTCAACGCCGATGGCGCGAAGGTCGTGCCGGAAAACTTCGCCCAGAGGGTCGCCCGCCACCTTGCCGACAAAGCCGCCCTTGCCGCCCATGGAGGCGACGCAGGCGATGGAGTTCGCCGCCGACCCGCCGGAGATTTCCACGGTTGAGCCCATATCGTCATAAATGACTTTCGCCTGGTCCTCGTCGATCAGGATCATGCCGCCTTTCGGGATGGAGTGTGTCGCAAGAAAAGCGTCGTCAGCCTTGGAGAGAACGTCAACAATGGCGTTGCCGACGCCGATCACATCGAGAGAAGCAGTCATGAAAAATCCTTATAAAGTCAAAACGGGCACCCGCGGGCTTATAGGAAGGGCGCACGCGGGAAGCAAGGAGAGGACCCTGGCTCATGGGATCCGCCTTTCCGCCTTGTCATCGCGGCGGCGCTTGATGCCGGTGATGACGAGGCTTAATCATCGCTTCAGCTTTCTTGCGGTAAGGGTTTTCCATGAACGTCACACGTTTCTTTCTGATTTCGTCTTTGGCTTTGTTCGCCGCCGGGTGCGCAACCACGATCTCAGATAGCGCTGATATACCGGCGAAAACCCCATCAGCGCCCGCCGCGCCGGTTTATGTGTTGTCCGATCTGCTCGGCGCGAAGGCGACTATGCTTGGCGACCTTCTGGGCGAGCCTGCGCTGACGCGGCGCGAAGGAAATGGCGAATATCGCCGTTATGCGCTCACCACCTGCACGCTGATTATCATTCTGTATCCGGATGAAATGGGCGTTCAGAAAGTCGCCCAAGTTGACGCCACGGCGACGACGTCAAACGCAGACAAGCCCGATCTCGACGATTGTCTCGCGGCTGGCTAGCGGATTTTCAGGCCGCTTTAATCGGCGGCTTCAAGCTCCGCTGTCGCCTGTTTTCGGTCAATGGAGAACTTTTTCTCTGAATATTTCAGGAAGAAAACGAGGATGGCGGCTGGAATCCCGACGATCGCAGTGATGGCGAAGAACCACGCAAAGCCCACGCCTTCCACCATGAAGCCGGAAAAGCCGCCGACGAATTTCCCGGGCAGGGCGTAGAACGAACTGAACAGCGCATATTGCGTCGCTGTAAAGGCGGTGTTGGTGAGGCTCGACATATAGGCGATGAGGATCGTTCCCGCCGCGCCATAAGCGATATTGTCGACGATCACCGCAAAGGCGAGTCCGCCCGTCGTCGCGTCCGATAGCGCCAGCCAGCTATAGATGAGGTTGGTCAGCGACTGGCCGAGGACGCCGATCAAAAGGCTCCATTTGAAACTGAGGCGTGAAACCACAATTCCGCCAAGGAAAACGCCGCCCATGGTGGCGAACAGCCCGGCGCCCGACCGGATTGCGCCGATCGTGGTCTTGTCATAACCGAGATCGATATAGAGCGGCCCGGTCATGTATCCCATGAGGAAATCGGGGACGCGAAAGAGCGCGATGAAAAGCAGAATAACCAGCGCGTGTACGCCATAGCGTTCGAAGAAATCGCGAAACGGTCCGATCACGGACTTTGACATTGTTTCACTGAAAGACGCTTTTGGCGGGGGAACATATTCGCGCACTTCGACCTTCGGCGCGAACAGCGCCGTGAGGAATCCGACCCCCATAAGCAGCGCC
>JAUIEG010000310.1 GCA_030428745.1 Alphaproteobacteria bacterium | reverse complement strand
ATCTTTGCGCGTTCTTTATCATCCAAGGCCGGCGACAGCGCCTCTTCCAGAACTTTCTGGTTGCGCCGTTGCAGCGAACAGTCGCGTTCGCCAAGCTGAACCACATTGCCATGTTTGTCGGCGATAATCTGCAACTCGATATGACGCGGCAGCTCAAGATATTTTTCGAGATAAACGGCGTCGTCGCCAAAAGCCGCTTTGGCTTCTGCTTTTGCCGTGGACAACGCTTCGGCAAGGTCAGCCGGCGTCCGCGCCAGCTTCATGCCGCGTCCGCCGCCGCCTGAAGCTGCCTTGACCAGCACCGGAAAGCCTATTTTTTCGGCGGCGTCTTTCGCTTCTTCATAGGAAAGGATGGCGCCGTCGGACCCAGGCACCAGCGGAATGCCCGCTTTACCAACGGCTTCTTTGGCGGCGATCTTGTCGCCCATTACACGAATATGTTCAGCGTCCGGACCGATAAAGGTGATGTTGTGTGCAGCAACGATCTCGGCGAAACGCGCATTCTCTGACAGAAAGCCATAACCGGGATGGATAGCATCCGCGTCGGTGATCTCAGCAGCGGAGATGATCGCCGGAATATTGAGATAGCTGTCCTTTGGCGCGGGCGGTCCAATGCAGACGCTTTCATCGGCGAGACGCACATGCATGGCGTCTGCATCCGCCGTTGAGTGCACGGCGACGGTGGAAATGCCGAGCTCCTTGCACGCCCTGTGAATGCGAAGGGCGATTTCACCACGGTTGGCGATCAGGACCTTGTTGAACATGTCTTACCCGCCAATCCCGTTTATTCGATGATGAGCAGCGGTTCGTCGAATTCCACCGGCTGTGCGTCGGAAACGATGATCTTTGTCACTTTGCCCGAACGCGGCGCGGCAATGGGGTTCATGGTTTTCATGGCCTCGACAATCATGAGCGTCTGGCCTTCAGTGACTTGTGTTCCCTCACGCACAAACGGGTCAGCGCCGGGAGAGGGCGAAAGATAGGTGGTCCCGACCATGGGCGATTTGACTGTGCCCGGATGGCTTGCCGCCGGCGCCGCCGGAGCGGGCGCTGTAGCTGCCGCCGCCGGCGCCGCAGCAGGGGCTGGCGCCGCGAAAGCAGCCATGCCGCCCTGGCGTGACACGCGCAGCCGCGTATTGTCTCTTTCGACTTCGATTTCCGTGAGGCCGGTTTCTTCGAGGATCCCGGCGAGCTCGCGAATCCACGCGGCTTCCAATCCGTGATCTTTGTGGTCTTTCTTGTCGGACATGCAATTCCCGCTTCTTTACTGCGACACGCCGCTTGAGCCGTCAGGAGGCCGTGCGACTTTCTATCAGGGTTTTAAGGGCTTCGAGCGCCAAGCGATAGCCCGGCGCGCCGAACCCCATAATGGCCCCGTCCACCGCCGCCGCCGTGACCGATTGCCGCCGAAACGCCTCCCGGGCATGGATATTGGACAGATGCAACTCGATTTTGGGCAGCTTCGCCGCCGAAAGGGCGTCGAGGAGGGCGATGGAGGTGTGGGTGTAGGCGCCGGGATTGATGATGAGACCGGCCCCTTTTGCGGCCGCCTCCTGCACCCAGTCGACGAGGGTTCCCTCGGTGTTGGACTGGCGGAACTCTACGGAAAAGCCAAGTTCCTTGGCTTTGGCCTTCACGGCCGCCTCAATGTCGGCGAGGGTGGTTTTGCCGTAAATTTCGGGCTCTCGGGTCCCCAGAAGGTTGAGATTGGGGCCGTTGAGGACATAGATCGTCTTCGAAGCCATGTTTTCCGCCCGTTTTCCCCCCGAACTTCCTTGCGGGGCCCGCCGCGCCTGAATACATCTTGCGCCCGGAACGGGCGCGCGCGAGCTCCCGGGTTTAAAACGGGGCTCGTCCCCGTGCAATAGGCGGAAGAGATTGAAATTTCATGGATATTACCGTGAATGGCGAGAAAAGACGGTTTGAAGGGCCGATCACTGTGGCGGGTCTTCTCGCGGCGTTGGCGCTACAGCCGCGGAAAATCGCCGTGGAGCGAAATCTCGAAATCGTGCCGAAGTCGCTTTTCGATGAGACAGCGCTTTCCGACGGAGACAAAATTGAAATCGTGCAGTTTGTAGGTGGTGGTTGATAATGACGGATGTTCTGGAAGTTGCCGGCAGGAAGCTGAATTCCCGCCTGATCATCGGCACCGGCAAATACGAGACCTATGAGGAGAATGCGAAGGCGGCCGAGGCCGCAGGGGCAGAGATGGTGACGGTCGCCGTGCGCCGGGTGAACCTCACCGACAAGGACAAGCCTTTGCTGGTCGATTATCTCGACCCGGAGAAATACATCTATCTTCCCAACACCGCAGGTTGCTTCACGGCGGAAGACGCGATCCGCACGTTGCGGTTGGCTCGTGAGGCGGGCGGCTGGGAGCTGGTGAAGCTTGAGGTCCTGTCGGACCAGAAGACGCTTTATCCCGACATGGAGGAAACGCTGCGCGCCGCGAAGCTTCTCATCAAGGAAGGCTTTGATGTGATGGTCTATTGCTCCGACGATCCGGTTTATGCGCGCAAGCTCGAAGACGCCGGGTGCTGCGCGATCATGCCTTTGGGTTCGTTGATCGGCTCGGGGCTCGGCATCATGAATCCGGTGAACATTCGTCTCATCGTCGAGCAATCCTCCGTGCCCGTCATTGTCGACGCAGGCGTCGGCACGGCGTCTGATGCGGCGGTCGCTATGGAGCTTGGTTGCGACGGGGTCTTGATGAACACCGCAATTGCAGAAGCCAAAGACCCGATCCTCATGGCGAGCGCCATGAAACACGCCGTCATTGCGGGCCGCGAGGCCTATCTCGCTGGCCGTATGCCGAAAAAGCGCTACGCCGATCCGTCGAGCCCCCTTGCCGGCCTAATATGATGGCGGGGCTGATCTAACGAAAACAACAAAGAGAGAGATATGGGACAATTCGCAACAATCTCGGCGCCACAGGCCTATGCGCGATTTGCAGGCTTCAACTATCTCCTTATCTTCGCCTTTGCGATTTTTGCGCAGATGTTCGTGCTGTCAAAACTGATCGTCAGCGGCGATGCGGATGCGACGGCGGCGAACATCGCGTCTAATGAAAGCCTTTTCCGCCTTGCCATTGCGGCTTTTTTCATTGTCCTCATTTGCGATGTCTTCATCTCATGGGCGCTGTATCTCATCCTGCAAAAAACGGATCCGAACCTGTCGCTGCTCGCGGCGTTGTTTCGGCTGGCCTATACGGTCGCGCAAATCGGCGTTGTTCTGAACCTGGTTAGCGTTCTCGACTTTGTCGGCGCAGCTGACCCGTCAATCGCCCTGGCGGCGATCAGTGACAGCGCCTGGCCTTATTACTTCCTGACCGCACACAATACCGGTTTCACCCTGACCTTGATCTTTTTCGGCCTGCATCTGTTGCTGCTCGGATATCTCGTGATCCGGTCGTCGTTTCTGCCGTCCTTGATCGGCGTTCTGGTGATGATCGCGGGCGCCGGCTATATTTTCGACGGGTTCAACAAAATTCTTGATTTGGGATATTTCGGCATTTCTGGCGCCGGCCTCTACGTTGTCATTTTGCCCGCGCTCCTGGGCGAAGGGACGCTAATGCTGTGGCTCCTCATTCGGGGCCTCAACCAGGAAAAATGGAACGCAAGCGCCGCCTGATGCGATTAGCTGATTTTGTCCAGCGCTGCTTCAAGCCGTGCGACGGCGCCGTCCACATCGGCAAGTTTGTCGAGACCGAAAAGGCCGATCCGGAAAGTGGAAAAGCTTTCGCCTTCGTCACATTGCAGCGGCACTCCGGCGGCGGTCTGTAACCCTTGAGCCGCGAATTTTGAGCCATTCCTGATCTCTGGATCGCTCGTATAGGAAACGACGACGCCCGGCGCTTCGAAGCCTTCCGCCGCGACCGAAGGAAAGCCTCTGGCCTTCAAGAGAGCGCGAACCTTTCGGCCAAGTTCCCATTGCGCTTCGCACATCGCCTCGTAGCCGCGTTCTTTCGTTTCAAGGACAGCGCTTAACAATGCGCGCAGCGCATCCGTGGGCATGGTGGCGTGATAAGCATGGCCGCCATTTTCGTAGGCTTCCATCATGTCGAGCCACTTGCCAAGATCGCAGGCGAAGCTTGATGAGGTGGACGCTTTCACTTTTTCTCGCCCGCGCTTGCTCATCATGACGAGGCCGGCGCAGGGGCTTGCGCTCCATCCCTTTTGCGGCGCGCTGATCAACAGATCGACGCCGGTTTTCTCCATATCGACCCAGACGCAGCCGGAGGCGATGCAGTCGAGGACGAAAAGCGCGCCCGCGTCATGCGCCGCCTTGCCGAGTTTTTTGAGGTAGTCGTCAGGCAGGATCATGCCGGACGCCGTTTCAACATGCGGGGCGAAAACGACATCG
>JAUIEG010000309.1 GCA_030428745.1 Alphaproteobacteria bacterium | reverse complement strand
CTATGCGCGAAAAGGAGATCATGCGGCCGTTTCCACGCTGAAATTGTCATCGCTCTCGGTCATCAGATAGATGAACGCCTCTTCGAGGCCAGCCTCAATTTCCGCGACCCGAACGCCTGTCTCATCCCTCACCCGCTCAACCGCTGCGGCGAGCTTGTCGCGGTCTTTGCCGCAAACGTGAATGGACGCGCCAAAGCGCGCGAGAATATCGACGCCGGGCGCGCCTTTCAGCATCGCCGACAATTTCTCAAGATCGCCATTGTCGATCTTGAACGCATGCAACCCAAGACGGCCCGGAATGTCCGCCGTAGGCGCGTCAAGCAGTTTCTTGCCGTAGGCGATATAGGCGATGCGATCGCATTGCACCGCTTCATCCATGTAGTGCGTCGAGACCAGCGTGGTCACACCCTCGCGCGCATAAGCCCGGATCGTATCCCAGAAATCACGGCGCGCTTTCGGATCAACGCCAGCGGTTGGCTCATCAAGCAACAATAATTGCGGTTCGTGAATCATACAGGCGGCAAGGGCGAGACGTTGCTTCCAGCCGCCGGAAAGACTGCCTGCAAGCTGGCGGGCGCGCCCTTCCAGCCCGAGCGACGCAATCGCTTCGTCAACGCGGCCACGGATATTATCGAGACCGTAGAGCCGTGAAAAAAACTCCAGATTTTCGCGAATGCTCAAATCTTCATAAAGCGAGAAACGCTGGGTCATATATCCGACATGGCTCTTAATTTGCGCACTCTCATGAAGCACGTCATAGTCAAGACAGGTTCCTTCGCCTTCATCAGGTTTCAAAAGGCCGCAGACCATACGGATGGTCGTCGTTTTTCCTGACCCATTAGGGCCGAGAAACCCGTAGATCGAACCGCGTGGAACTTTGAGATCAAAATGATCGACGACGGTCTTATCGCCAAAACGCTTGGTGAGGCCGCGCACATCGATGACAGCCTCGCCGTTCATGGCGTTTCAACGTCGACCGGCAAACCGGTTCTCAACCCTTGCGGATTGAGGGGGCGCGCTTCGATAAGAAAGACCAGCTTCTCGCGTTCATCGAGACTGTAGATCACGGGTGGCGTGAATTGCGGCTCCGCCGCCACATAAGTGACCCGCGCCTTCAGGCCATCGGGGCAACCATCGCAATGAAAACCAATCTCCTTGCCGGGCGCGAACGAGGCCAGCATGCGTTCCGGCGCATAAAAGCGCAGTTTGAGATTTTCCGGCGGCAAAAGCGCGATCACAGGATCGCCGGCGGCGGCGATTTCACCGGCGCGGCGATAAATACGCTCGATGCTTCCCGCTTCCGGCGCCGTGATCGCAAGATCGTCGAGGCGCTGTTTTGCGAAGCCTGCTTGCGCTTGAGCCGATTGAAAATCCTCTTTGGCCGCGACCCTTTCTGCGCGCGCGCGCTCCAGCCGCGCCTCCGCCGCCGTCAACGCGGCGCGATCGGCGTCATAGCGAGCCTTGGCGACAAAACCGTCGCGATAGAGTTTTTCAGTTCTGGCGAAGTCAGAGGCCAGACGGTCCAAATTGGCCGCCGCCTCCGCCACCGCCTCGGCGAGAGCGCCATTGTCATTGCTGCGTTTTTCCGCCGCGGAGGCAGCCGCTTCCGCCTGTTCCGCCTGATAGGCGATCCTGTTCGCGCGCATCCGGAACAGCGTGTCGCCGGCCCTGACCTGATCACCCTCTCTGACCAGAAGCGCATCGACAACGCCCGCCTCTTGCGGCGCCAGGTAAAGCGTTTCCGCTTCTACATAACCACTCAGGCGGTCTGGCGAAGCTTCAGAGCAGCCAGCAAGAAACGCTGCGAGGCATATGAAAACGATGGTTCTCATGATCGTGCGGACAATCCATTGAATAAAATATCCGTATGCGCCTTTACGCGGCTCTCGGCGCTGAGCGCTCCCGGATCTCCGAGAAGGACATGAGTGTAAAAACCATGGAGAAAGATCGGCCCCAGGAACATGCGGGCGGCGATGTCTGTTTCGCAAGGCCGGAAGACGCCCTTGGCGACGCCGGCCTTCAACAAAGCCGATATTGCGGTAAGGCCCTGCTCAACCACATTCTCGCGATAATAGGCGGCGATATCCGGATAACGCCCCGCCAGCGACAGGACGAGACGAGGCACGGCAAATGTTCTTTTGTCGCTCGCCAGCTCCGTTAGGGCCGCCGCAATCATCCGCAAGGCGCCGACAGGGTCCCCGCCGCCCGCCTCGGCTACAGCGCGCAAATTGCGTGCAACCGGCGCCACCTCGCGCTCAATTAGGCCGCGCAGGATTGCGTCCTTGGCGTCGAAATAAAGGTAGACCCCAGCCTTGGAGAGGTTCGCCGCTTTGGCGATGTCTTCGACCCGCGCCGCATCAAACCCGTCGCGCTCAAAAATCTCGAGAGCGGCGTCCAGAATCTCATCCGGTCGGTTTTCTGCGCGGCGGCGCCATTTCGGCTTCTGACTGGCGAGCTGGCTCATATTTGGGACTAATAACTAACTAACCCGTTAGTCATATACCCACGGCCCTTAAAGAATCAATAAACCGGACCAGCTGGCCGGCAGGTGACGGACGGCGCCAGGCCAGCCTAGACTAGGCCCATGGCCCGCGATTCGGCGAATTCGATTTCTACCGAGGACCTCTTGAAGGCCTACACCCTCGGCTATTTCCCCATGGCGCGCTCGCGAAATGACCCCAGCGTGGTCTGGGTCCTGCCTGACGAGCGCGGGATCATTCCGCTCGACGCGCCGCACATCCCGAAGAAACTGACTAAGCTTTTAAAAAAAGAACCCTTCGAAATCCGCATCAATACGGCTTTCCCGGATGTCATCCTGGCCTGCGCCGAAGCAACGAACGCCCGGCCCGACACCTGGATCAACGACGCCATCGTCGAAGCCTATTCAGAGCTGCACTATCAGGGGCGCGCCCATTCTGTGGAGTGCTGGCGCGAGGGAAAGCTAGTCGGCGGTCTTTACGGCGTCGTTCTGGGCGCGGCTTTTTGCGGCGAGAGCATGTTCTCGCGCGAGAGCGGAGCATCGAAAATCGCCATGCTATATCTGATGGCGCGGCTTAAAATCGGCGGCTTTCATTTCATTGACGCCCAGTTTTTCAATGAGCATCTCGTACAGTTCGGCCTGGTCGGTATGGAGGACGCCGACTATCAAGTCATTTTGGAAAAAGCGCTAAAAGCCAATGCGAATTTCTTCGCCGCGCCGGATCAATTATCGGCGGATTTGGTTTTGCAATCGATAACCCAGACATCATAGACGGGATGCTCAAGCGCGTTGAGCGCCGGCGTCGAGGCAAACATCCAGCCGCGGAAAATATTGACGCCTTCCGCCTGCGGGCCATCGAGAACTTCAGGCGCAGGCATGTTCATTGCTTCGCCTAACGAGGCATCAGCGCTCGGAATCGCGCCCACTGCTTCACCGGGCAAAACGTCAAGTTCTGTCGCTTCGATCTCATCTTCGATAACTTCAGGCTCTTGAATTTTCAAATCGCTCTGACGGCTTTCGAATTCCGTGTCGAAGATTTCCAGAAAGGCCGTTGTTTCGGGAAACTCTTCCGGCGGGCGCTTGTCGCAAGTGCGCGGCTGGATTTCGAGCGAGCCGAAATGCGCGATCTCATTCATCTTGATTTCAAGATCGGTATAGCGCGCAGTGATTTTGTTCAACGCCCGCAATGTCACCGAAACCGGTTCGCGCGCCTCGGTATCGGCAGCCGCGGCAAACGGGTCGCCCTCAGCTTGCGAAAGAAGCTCCAGCTCACTCAAAATGTTGTCGCCCGGCGCTTCTTCGTCCTGCGCCGTCGCGGCGGCGGACACAAAACACAACGCCGCAAGAATGGAAACGCAACGCATTACATGTCTCCTAGCGGATCAGCAGCCTTGTCGTCTTTGTCGTCGCCTTTGCCGCCGCCCGATGTGAAAGCCTGAACAGCCAGACTTAGCAAATCAACGGAGCCTTGGGTGATGGTGAGCTTGTCGCCTTCCAAAAGCATCTCTTCCGCAGCGCCAGGCTCGATCGCGATATGCGCGCCTCCGAGAATGCCGTCAGAGACAACTTTGGCGACCGAGTCCTGCGGGATCGCGACGCCGCGATCAATCGCAAGCTCCACATTCGCTTCATAAGTCATGGGATCGAGGCTGTTGCCGGCGACCGAGCCGACCTTTACGCCGGCGATCCTGACTTCCGATCCGACCGTCACACCATCTACACGACCGAAGACAGCGCCGACGCGGTAATGATCGCGCCCGACGCCCTTGCCGCTCACCCCATAGGCATAGGCGAGAAACGCCGCGGCAACAGCGATCACCAGCGCTCCGACAATGGTCTCAAAAAATCCGGCGCGGCTCATAGGTCAGCCTCCCCTTTTCCGGC
>JAUIEG010000308.1 GCA_030428745.1 Alphaproteobacteria bacterium | reverse complement strand
GCGATGTGAGCTTGGTCCCGTCCGTCAACTCATAGTCTCCCAGCCTACCCGCGTGATCAATAAAGCCACCGGCAAGCACAAGCCCGCGCTCTTCATCGATCAATGGAAATCTGCGCGCCCTTAAAGCATCGTCATACAAATACTGGCCCAGCCTGAATTGCTCCTCACAGCCCAGCGCCGCGATGGGATAATTCACGGCTTTGGCGAATTCCGGATTGTTTGTGCTCTGAACGCCATTCTCCACGCGATTGCAGTCTGGGTGGAACTTCGTAAACAGCTCCCCGTCATTAAGCTGCAAAGTGTCGAAGTAGCCATCGGCAATGCTGATCATCCGTTCGCGTTTGACGCGGCGCTCGGCCGGCACGAATTCATTAAGCACGGGCTTATCCCAGAAGCGCTTGCCCGAGAAGATATCGAGACCGCTGAAAGAAAGGCGGACAATAAGCGACTCGACTTCACAAATGCGCCCGTCGCGATCGACTTTCAGGCGGAACGCGAACGCAGAGGTTTCATTCGTTTCCTCAACGGCGCCGAAATAGCCCACCTGACCGGTTTTCACGTCGGCGAAGCGCAATTGGTATTCGCCGAGCCCGGTGATCGTGCCCCACAAACCGTCACCAATCTCAAGCGCGACATTGTCCTCCGTATTGAAGACGACATCAGCCCAGGGAATACCGCCCGGATCGCGGCGCACCAGCGCATCCAGATAAACGTCAAGCGCGCTGTAAAGTTTTTCACGGGTGTGCGGCGAAGGCGCAGCGTTCTCGATCTTATTGTTCATGAAGATTTCCGCCTATTGTGCAGAGCGGCAAAACAGGCTGCCTCGGCGGCCCGGCATCGCTCTCAAAAGCCAACGTGTTCACAAATGCCGCCTCCCCAAGGCGCTGCTTTCGCTAAGCTGAATAACGGTACCTTATCGCAAGTTTGGCCGCAATTTGATGAAGCCTTTCTGGGAGAAGTGGAATGCTGCGACCAGAGGAAGAACAGAAGAATCTCGACATTGTCCTGGCCATGTATCGCGACGTCCTGATCGCCATGAACCCAGACGCGGTCGAAGGCATGCGCGCGCATATGCGTGAGGCGGCGCTGTTGAAACGCATTGGCAAGCCGCGAGAAGTCGCGCACGCAGTGCTGTTCTTAGCCTCAGATGACGCAAGCTACATCACCGGCGTCAATCTCTTCGTGGACGGTGGGACCGTCGAGCTTTAACTGGCGAAGTGCGACGGCCGGCTATCGAGCAGGATCGTCTTCGTTTCCAGATAAGCGGCGAGACCTTCCGCACCGCCTTCCCGTCCAATTCCCGATTGTTTGAAACCGCCAAAGGGAAGCGAAAAATCGGCGCGCATACCGTTCTGCGCGACGCCGCCAGAGCGCATACGCCGCGCAATCTTGTACGCCGCCTCATGGTCATGCGTCAGCACAGACCCGTTAAGTCCGTAATTCGATTCATTGGCGATGCGGATGGCGTCCTCTTCATCCTCGCAGGGGATAAGGCTTAAGACGGGCCCGAAGATTTCTTCCTGCGCAATCACCGATGTGTTGTCCACATTGGCGAATAGCGTCGGCTCAATGAAATAACCGCGGTTCAAATAGCTGGGGCGCTGGCCGCCGGTTATGAGATCGGCGGTTTCCTTGCCCTGTTCGATATAACCTTCCACACGGTCGCGCTGGCGCGCCATGGCGAGGGGACCAAGCTGGGTATCGGGCGCATCGCTGTAACCGATTTTCACTTTCTTCATTTCACCGGCGATTGCGTCCGCCAGCTCGTCATGACGGCGGCGTGGAACGATCGCCCGGCTCAGCATGGCGCAGACCTGTCCACTGAAAATCGTGATCGTCGAGGTTAGCAGCTTCGCGGCCTCTTCCGCGCTGAAATCATCGCGCACAATTGCGGCAGACTTACCGCCAAGCTCAAGGGTGCATCGCGCAATACGTTCTCCACAAACGCTGGCGATGCGTTTGCCGGCCACGGTTGAGCCCGTAAAGCTCACCTTGTCGACGCCGTGATTGCAGACAAGATGATCGGACGCGGCGCGGTCGCCGCAAACGAGATTGACGACTCCCGGCGGCAGTCCAATGTCTTCTGCAGCTTCAGCAATAATATAAGCCTCAAGCGGCGTTTCCGGCGATGGTTTCATGATCACCGTGCAGCCGGATGCGAGCGCAGCAACAACCTTGCTTAACATGATCGTGTAAGGCGCGTTCCATGGCGCAATCGCCGCCACGACGCCCACCGGCTCGCGCACGACAATAGCCGTGTCGGCGACTGTCGTCCCGGCGGACTTTTCAAACTCATAGCTTTCAGTCACTGCCGCCATATGATGAACAGATGCCGCGCCGCCAGCGACGATAAAGGGTGCAGCCGAGCTCAGCATGCCGACCTGCGCTGTCCATGCCTTCGCAATCTCATTTTCACGCTTTTTCAAGGCGTCAGCGAGACGGTAAAGAACCTTTGCCCGTTCCGCGGGCGGTGTCGCCGGCCACGCCCCTTCGTCAAACGCCTTACGCGCGGCCTCAACTGCGCGGTCCATATCAGCTTCCACCGCCTCAGCAACACGCGCCGCCGGTTGCTCGGTATTGGGATTGACAAGCGTAAAGATTTTATCCGTAGAGGGAGAAACCCAGGCGCCGCCAATGAAGACTTTATCCGGATGACGGATCGACACGCCTTCTGGTAAAAGTATCTGAGACATGAAAATCTCCCTGAAATTTTGCTAAAGACGACTTTTAAGCGCCGCTCTTTTTATACGGCCGATTTGTCCTGGCGCGCAGGATTTTGACCATGCGGTTTGCGCGCGCCTTGAAATAAGATACTAACGATCGTTACAAATATGGACGCCGCCGTCAATTAACGAAGAAGCTGTAAGTGAATAAAACCCTTCCTCCGTCAAAACGCAAAACCGTCTCCGGGGCCGATCCCCTCGACGTTCTTCATCGCCTGTTGAAGCTCGGCAACCGGCTGGGCGCGCCATTCTCCGAGCATTTGGAGAAACGATACCAGGTCACCATGAATGAGTTCCGGGTGATCATGCTGATCGGCCGTCTCGGAACAACCGCCTCACATGAACTGGCCGAGATTTCCGGCGTCACGACCATGAGCATCAGCCGCGCCGTGACGTCGCTGGAAAGGAAGGGATGGGTTGTCGCGAAGACCGACCCTGACAACCGGCGGCGAAAGATCCTGCGCCTGACCAAAGTGGGCGCACGGCTTTACAAGAAAATGCTTCCCACTGCCGACAAGGTGGCCAAATATCTCTTCGAGTCCTTAAAGCCCGCAGACATGCTCGCCTTTGACCGCTCGGTCGCCGCGCTGATTGACAGCCTTGACGCCCGTGACGACGAAGGACGATCCATCTTTATCGAACAGACGAAACCGGAAGATTGAGGCTTACTCCGCCACCGGTTCGTTATTGCGCGTCAGAAATTCTGCAATCAGCTCCAGCTCTTTATCGCTCACTTCAACACGGGTGAGCGCCGGCATCGTATTGAGACCATTGCGCACAACCGTTTTCACATAATCCTGCGTCAGGTCAGTGCGATTGGCGAGCAGCGCATCTTCCGGCCCCAACCGGCGTGATAAGGTGATCGTCCCCGGTCCAAGCTGAACATGACAATACTGACAACGCGCAAGAAAGACCGCTTCCGGCTCTCCATCTGCGGCATTGGCGAAGACGCCTTTCGCCTGCTTCGCCGCCGCGCCTTGCGATGACACCTTGGTTAGGTCTGCGCCATGCGCCGCAGCCTCTTCTTCAGCAACGGCGCCCGCTTTTGACGCGGCATTCTCCTCCGGCGCTGACGCATCCTGCTGCATATCAGCGGCGTCAGGAACAGGCGCCGAATCTTCTGTCTTGCCGCACCCGGCGACAGCAAGCATGGCAAGGCCGAATAAGGGAATGAAAGCGTTCCGGATCATCCTTTCCTCCCTTCGCGCAAGCGCGCTGGCCAAATTCCGTTCCTGCCCGGCGCCAAAATTCCGTTCGGATCAAGCGCATCCTTGACCGTCTCATTAAGGCGCAAGAGCGCGTGATTGTTATAGTCGTAGGTGTCCGCGACCGAGTCCATGAAATCAACATGGGTCCGGTACTCGCCATAGCCTTCATTGCGCGCATCGCCGATCATCTGCGTGAAGAGCGTACGAGCGCGCGACACCATATCGGCGTCATCGCGATTATAGAGGATCATATTCACATTCGCGATGTGACGGTGTCCTACGGTGAAGCTCGAATAATAGTCGAGCCCCGCATCCTCAAAACGGCGCTTGCGCCGAAGGAACGCTTCATAGGCTAATTCGCCCGATGGCGGCAGGACCGGCGAAAAGCCGATATGACCGCCGCGTCCGCCCATCCAGTTGACCACATTCAGGGGCAGCACC
>JAUIEG010000307.1 GCA_030428745.1 Alphaproteobacteria bacterium | reverse complement strand
TGCCCTCCAGATTGAAATTAACCGCGCTCTCTACCTTGATGAGCGGCGCATCGCCCGCACCGGAGGTTTCGAGCCCCTGCGGCGGAACATGATTTCGCTGATGGAGCGCCTCACGGCCTTTGATGCTGACGATTTGCGCTTGCCGCAGGCGGCTGAATAGCGCAAATTCAACTTTCTGACGGCCTAAAAGAAAAAAAAAGGCCGCGGCAGAGCCGCGGCCAAAGTCGTTAGGGAGGAAACGCCCAAGAACTGGGCAGCAGCACCGAAGCGCTGCAAGAATGTTTATAACACTAACTATTATTGCGACGCAACAAAAATTTTGCATCGCAACATTCTACGCGGGAAAAGCGGCTGAACTCTCAAGGAAGCCAGGTTTTACGCCAGTTTTCCCCAAGCGTGCGCGCACGCATGCATATAGCCGTAAGCTCTGGCATGGCGTTGGCGGATTGTGTTGAGCGATATATCGGGGGCCTGGCCGGGCTGTTTCAGGCGCGCGCGGAGCGCTGGAGATTGTCAAATCAGCTCCGGCGCCTTACCCCACCCGATCTCCTTAACCATGTTATTCGACGCCCCTCAGGACAGGTGCCCCCGCAATGAGCGACAGCCCAACCCGGACCGAACCCATAGAAAAAAAGAAAAGCGCCCTGCGCCGCCTTGGCTCCGGCGTTGGCCGGCTGACCCGCGTAAAGAAGAAATTCGACATGCCCAAAGGCGAGCAGGGGCTGAAGATCGTTATCGCCACAGACGCCTGGAAGCCGCAGTTGAACGGCGTCGTCAGAACGCTCGACACGCTGGGCAAGATTCTCACCGACTTCGGCAATGAGGTGCTTTATATCACGCCGAACGAGTTCCGGTCTGTGCCGTTGCCGTCTTATCCCGAGATCCGCCTGTCGCTGATGCCTAATCGCAAGGTGTCGAAAATGATTAACGACTTCCAGCCGGATGCGATCCACATTGCAACGGAAGGGCCGATTGGCCGCGCCACGCGCCGTTTCTGCAAGCGCCGCGGTTATCCGTTCACCACAAGCTTTCACACCCGCTTTGCTGAATACGCCAATGAGCGCTGGAAAGTGCCTACGAGCTGGGGCTACGGCATTCTTAAGGATTTTCACAAGGACGGCGAAACCATGATGGTGGCGACGCCGGGGCTTGTCGCGGAACTTAAGGAACGCGGCTTCACCGATATGAAACTGTGGGCCCGCGGCGTCGATCTTGAGCAATTCACTCCCGGCGACCGGTCGCTGCTGGATAAATATGAACGCCCGGTCTTCCTTTATGTGGGCCGGTTGGCCGTTGAAAAAAGCATTGAGGATTTTGTGGAAGCGGACCTGCCTGGCACAAAAGTCATTGTCGGCGAGGGGCCGCAGCGCGAAGAGCTTGAAGCGAAATACAAGGACGCCGTGTTCACGGGGCCGAAATATGGCGATGAGTTGACCCAATATTATCAGGCGGCGGATGTTTTTGTTTTTCCTTCGCGCACCGATACTTTCGGCCTCGTTAACGTTGAAGCGCTCGCCTGCGGCGTGCCTGTGGCGTCCTATCCTGTTCGCGGACCGCTTGAAATTCTCGACGGCGCGCCCGCTGGCTGCGGCGCAATGGACGAGGATTTAACCAAGGCCTGTCTCACCGCTTATGAAAACCGCGATCCCAAGGCTTGCCGCGAATGGGCGGAAAATTTCTCCTGGGAGGCGGCCTCGCGCCAGTTCATCGCCAATCTCGAAACGCCGGGCTTTGACGAAAACTTCTGGTTGCGTTCTGCGAAGATGATCGACTGATCTGTATCGTTCCGGAACAATTGGCGCCTCATTCCTGCGTCCCTCAAAGGGGCGCATACATCCTCCACGCGTGAAACGCGCCTATTAGGCGAGCGAAATACAAGGGGTTCACGCTTCCGGCACGGTGTTTGCGTCAACGCTGACGAGCCGGGACGCGCGATGGGGTGCGTGGCGGGCGTGAGTGGAGTTAGGGAATAATGGCGCATCCAATTGACGTGCATGTGGGACGGCGGCTGCGGCAGCGTCGCCGTCTGCTCGGGCTGACGCAGGAAAAGCTGGCCCAGGCGGTCGATATCCGCTTCCAGCAGATTCAAAAATATGAAAGCGGCTCGAACCGCATTTCCGCCTCGCGTCTCTGGTCGCTAGCGAAAGCCCTCGATGTTTCGATCACCTATTTCTTCGAAGGCATGAACGGCTCAGAACCGAAACTCGATTTCGACCTGCGCGCGGAATATGGATTCGCCGAGGCGCCTGCCGAGGGGCTTCTCGACGAAAAAGAAACCATGGATCTTGTGCGCTATTACTACCAGCTTGGTGAAGAACCGCGCCGCCGCTTGCTTGATCTGGCGCGCGCCCTTTCCGAGAGTTGATCAAGCAAACCCTCCGAGAACTTCTTGCTTGCACCTTGACGCGGCGATCAGCATGATCGCCGCGTCATGGCTTTTTCACCTGAAGACTTAAAAGAATTTTCTGGTTTCGCCGCGCGTCTCGCCGATGCGGCGCGCGCCGAAACGTTGCCGCGCTTTCGCAAAGGCACCACCATCTTCAATAAGGCGGGCCCATGGTTTGACCCGGTGACAGACGCCGATCGCGAAGCGGAGCGCGCCTTGCGGCGGATGATCGAAAAAGTTTATCCAGACCATGGCGTGCTTGGCGAAGAATTCGCTGAAACCAAGGCGGAAGGTCCCGGTTCAGGAAACTGGCGCTGGGTGCTCGATCCGGTGGATGGAACGCGCGCTTTCATGTGCGGAACGACGAGCTGGGCGACGCTGATCGCCCTTGAGCATGATGGCGCGCCAGTGCTCGGCCTCATTGACCAGGCTTTCACCGATGAGCGTTGGGTTGGAGCAGGCGGCCAGACATTTTACAGCCATGGCGGCGAAACGGCGGCCGCGAAAACAAGCGGCCTCAAAGACATTGCAAAAGCCCGCCTTTCGACGACCGATCCGCTGGCCACGGGTTATTTCTCTGACGCTGAAGCGGCTGCCTTCGCCCGGGTCGCCCAGGCCTCGCGCGTCGCGCGTTATTCCCTCGACGCTTACGCCTACGGCCTTCTCGCCATCGGCGAACTCGACATTGTCATTGAAAGTAGTCTTCAGCGCTACGACTATGCAGCGCTTATTCCCGTTGTTGAGGGCGCCGGCGGCGTTGTCACCAACTGGCAAGGCGAGGCGCCGGGCGCCGATGAAAAGGGCGAACTGATCGCGACGGCGACGCCGGAACTGCACCAGGCGGCGCTTGAATTGTTGGCCGGTTAAGGGCCGGGTTTAAACACTGGCGCGACGAAATCGTCGAACGCATTGAAATACAACGCGCGAATGGAATCGCGCTCCATCATTATCTCGTGAAGCGCGCCGGGGATGGTCTCAAGAGAGATCATGTCGCTGGCGTCGGCGATAATTTTATGATCGGCGCCGTCAATCTGTTGTTCCGCCCCGGCGGAGATAATGAGCGTCGGCGTCTTTATTCCGGCAAGGCCGCCCTGCGAATGGATTGCCGCACTTTCTTTCATCGCGGCGTTGACCCAACCATAGGTGGGCGTCGTCGAGGCGGCTTCCGGCGCAGCGAGCTTTAAATCGCGAAAGCGCGCGTGACGCGCCTTGTCGCTTGTAAAAATATTACCGTCAAAATTTTCGGAATGGTCTTTGGTGCGCGCGGTCTCATTGCAGGCGAAGCCAAGCGTGCATGCCGTTGCGGCGGCGAAGGCCATCACTTTGTTTTGGGCGTCTGGAAAAAGCCGGGTCATGGGTGCGCATAAAACCGCGCGGGAAAAGCCTTCATAGCCGTCGGCGAGCAGCATCAGCCCCGGTAGGCCGCCCATGGAATGGGTCATGAGAATATATGGTCCACTAAAACGCGGCTTTACATGTTTCTCGGTGAAATCGCGGAGATCGTTTTTCAGGGTCTGGAAATAACCGTTCCATTTCATTGCGCGGGCGCTGTCCCGGTCGGAAAGGCCCTGTCCGCGCCAGTCCATCATGGCGACATTCAAGCCGCGCGTATTCAGATCGCGCACGGTCTCGAAATATTTTTCGATGAATTCAGACCAGCCGGTGACGAGGACGACGGTTCCTCGAGGAGTTTTTGCGGGGAAAAACGCGGCGCGCAGTTTGGCGCCGTCCGCTGCGGCGATCTCTTCCACGCTGGCGCCCTCTGGCGCCGGATTGTCTGCAATGTCGATGAAGCGGCTCACCGGCCTTCTTCCAGTTTGAGGCGAGCCATGACGCTCATATCTCCGGCGACAGTGATGCGTCCGGAGACATAGGCGCTTTCAAGGGAGCGTGCGCTGGACATGGCGCGGACCAGGGCTTCACGGCGGCCGCGCCAGAGGCAATTTTCTTCACCGCCCTCGGGCGCTTTGGTGGAAATGGCGGGCGGCGTTTT
>JAUIEG010000306.1 GCA_030428745.1 Alphaproteobacteria bacterium | reverse complement strand
GCGCAGCTTCTGCATGATCGATCCGGTGGTTGATATCGTGGAGGCGTTTGTCAGCCGCGGCGAGCGCATGCTCTGCATGGGCGACATCGCTCTCAAGTGCAAAAAGCTGGTTGCCCTGCTGATATGCTGTGACGAAGGCGCCTTCTTCCGGCCCTGTGCAGACGCCGTAATAGCGCCCGCCGCGTGCGCCGATGGAGAAGGCGTTGGAGACCTGGCAATATTCGCCGAGGCCTTCGTCGCGGCCTGCAAGGTACGCCGTCATGTCGGGCGTCACGCCGGCTTTTTTGGCGCAGGCCTGGCGATGAGATGAAACGGCGCTTGCGGGGGCGCCGCGGGCGCCGTCTTCATAACCAATGGCGCGCCAGTCGGCGTAAAGGCATTCGTCTTTCGACATGCCGCCGGCGCAGCCGCCAAGCACAGAAAAGGCCAACAGGAATACAGGAATACGCATGGCTCCGACCCTCTTTTGGAGGCGGAGCTTAACGTTGGGAAACTTAACAACCGCCTTTTCCGAAGCGCAGCATTGGGGCCGCGCACGAAAGAGCTTGTTAGCCAGTGGGGCGCCAAACCGGCGGAATTGCGGCGGAAGAGGGCCTTATTCCACGGTGAGGACGATCTTGCCTGTCGCCTTGCGCTGCTCGATCAAGGCGAGCGCTTTGGCTGCGTCCTGGAGCGGGAAAGTCGCAGTGATCCGGGGGCGGACTTTTCCCTCTTCATAAAACCGGAACAGCTCTGCGACATAGTCGGCGTTCTTCGCCGGGTTGCGCGCAGTAAAGGCGCCCCAGAAGACGCCGACAATCTGGCAGGATTTGAGAAGCGTCAGGTTGAGAGGGATTTTCGGTATGCCGGCGGGAAAACCGACCACGAGAAACCGTCCCTCCCAACCGAGTGCGCGCAGAGCCGGTTCGGCGTAATCGCCGCCCACAGCGTCATAGACGACATCGGCGCCTTCGCCGCCGCAAAGTTTTTTGATCTCGCCCGACAGCGCTTTTTGCGAATCGCGATCAAGCTCGCGCGGATAGACAAGCGTCTCATCGGCGCCAAGTTCCTTACAGAACGCTGCTTTGTCCTCGGAGGAAACGCCGGCGACCACTTTCGCGCCGAACGCCTTGCCGAGCTCTATGGCCGCGGCGCCGACCCCGCCTGCCGCGCCAATGATGAAAAGCGATTCCCCGGGCTGCAGGTTGGCGCGGTCTTTCAATGCATAATGCGAAGTGCCGTAAGTCAGAAGGAACGCTGCGGCGTCTTCGAATGGCATCGCATCGGGGATTTTATTCACGCTCGCCGCGTTGGCGATGAAATGGGTGGCGTAACCGCCATTGATCCCGGCGGCGAGTACGCGATCACCGGGAGCGAAACCATCAACGCCGTCGCCCACAGCCTCAATAACGCCTGCGACTTCGCCGCCCGGCGCGAAGGGGCGTGTCGGCTTGAACTGGTAAAGGTCGCGAATGATGAGCGTATCGGGAAAATTGACGCCGGCCGCTTTCACCGCAATGCGCACTTCTCCTTTGCCGGGCTCCGGTGTCGCCACCTCCGTCAGTTTGAGCGCTTCCGGTCCGCCCGCTTCGTGGCTCATCATGGCTTTCATGTGTCTTCCCTTTCCTGATCTCTACTGGGCGGCCGCAAATCGAAGGACTTCGGCGCTGCGGGGCGTGGCGTTTTTCATGTTGCTCGGCGTCTCCTTGACGCGTCCGCCGCCGGGACTCTCGCCGCAGCGCATCGCGGCCTTCAGATAATCCGGGTGCGTCCGGGGACAAGATGCGCAGTAAACCGTCACGCTTCCCATAGGCGCCCTTTATCCTTGCTCTTCCCACGGTTCTTACGCATTCTTCGCCCCCAAAGAAACGGTCAATAACAGATCGAGGGAGGACGGATATGCTGTACCGGCTCATGGGGGCGGCGTTGGCCGCGCTAATGCTCGCGGCTTGCGCTACGGCGGCCCGCTACACGCTGCAGGATCGTTTCCGCGCCATCGGCATTCCCGGCGATACGGCGGACTGTATGGTGGGAGAGCTTGAGGACCGGCTTTCCAGCGATGATATTCAGGACCTTGCGCGCTATACGCTGCAACTGACGCGCGCCGATTCCACATTCGGCGCGATCCGCTCGCTGATGCAGATCGACAATCCCCGCGCGGTGAAAGCAGTGGGCGCGTCGGGTGTATCTTGCGTCACGGGTTTCCGGTTTTAGGTGGCGGATTTGAAAGAAAGCACCGACGCGACCGCCGCGCCCGCCGCCGTTTCCCCCGAATCGAAAGGCAGCCTTTACCGCACTTATGTGCTTTTGCTTCTGACAGCGGTCTACACATTCAACTTTATCGACCGTCAGATCATCGCCATCCTGTCTCCGGCGATCAAGGTCGATCTCGGCCTCGCGGACTGGCAGTTGGGCGTCCTGAAAGGCTTCGCCTTTGCGGTCCTTTACACGACGCTCGGCATTCCGATCGCCCGCCTCGCCGACCGCACAAACCGGGTCAACATTATTTCCATCGCGCTGGCCCTCTGGTCCGGTTTCACGGCGCTCTCTGGCGTGTGCCAGAATTTCGTGCAGCTTGCGCTGGCGCGTGTCGGCGTCGGAATCGGCGAGGCCGGCGGATCGCCCCCGGCGCATTCCCTGATTTCCGACTATTATCCGAAGGAAAAGCGCGCCGGCGCCCTCGGCATATACGCCATGGGCATTCCTGTTGGCGTCGCCTTCGCCTATCTCGCCGGCGGCTGGATTACGCAGACCTTCTCCTGGCGGCTGGCGTTCGCCATTGTCGGTCTGCCCGGTCTTATTCTTGCGCTGCTTTTAAAACTGACAGTGCGCGAGCCGGCGAGGGGCGTAACAGAAAATGCTGCCGCCGATGGTTTCGGCAGCGAAGGCGAGCGCAGTTTTCTGAGCGAAGTGGGGGTCATCTGGCGCGCCGCCAAACATCTCTTGTCGATTCCCACTTACCGGGCCGTGGTTTTCGGCACCACGGCGATTTCATTTTCCGCTTACGCGAATGGAAACTGGATCGTCGATTTCTACGCCCGTTCTCATTCAGATTTCAGCCTGCTGAAGGTCTTGTTCGCGCTTGGCCTTATTTCCGGCACGGCCTATGCGCTGGGGACCTTTCTCGGCGGTTATCTTGTCGACAAGCTGGGTCAGAAGAGCAAGCGCATGTATGGCTATGTGCCGGCGATTGCACTGCTCATCAATGCGCCCCTGTTTCTGGTTGCGCTCTGGCACCCGAGCGCGGTTGTGTCGTTGCTCTTCCAGATTCCGGTGCAGCTTACCATCGGCTTTTATCTGGGGCCTGCCTTCGCGCTGGCGCAGACGCTGGCTCCGGTCTCTGTCCGGGCGCTTTCGACGGCGGTCTTCTTTTTCATTCTGAACATGATTGCGCTTGGATTCGGGCCGACCACGGCGGGGGTTGTCTCCAGCATGCTTTCCGGCGGCATGGGCGAGGAATTGGCCCTGCGCTGGTCGCTGACGATTGTCTCCTTCGCGGGTTTGATCGGCGCATGGTATTTCTACCTGGTGGCGAAGCGTGTTCCTGCCGATTGGGAAAAAGCGACTGGTGAGAAAGTGGAATGACCGTCAAGCGGAAAGCGGCGGGCAAAAAGCTGAAGTCCGGCGCAAAGGTCACATCAAAGAAAACGACCAGGAAAGCGCCGGCGAAAAAAGCCGCCGATAAAAAGGCATCGAAGAAAGCCGATGTCAAAACCAGACCGACATCCAAAAGCGTGACGGCGTTTATCAATAGCGTCGAAAATGAAACCCGTCGAAAAGACGCCAAAACCCTGCTCGCCATGATGAAGAAGGTGACAGGCGAGAAGCCGAAAATGTGGGGGCCGTCCATGATCGGTTTCGGCGAGTATCACTACAAATATGAGAGCGGGCGCGAGGGCGACATGCTGGCGGTCGGGTTTTCCCCTCGCAAGGCGAATTTGGCGCTTTATGTGCTGGGCTCGCTTGGCGAGGACGAGCCTCTTCTGAAAAAGCTGGGACCGTATAAAAACGGCAAGAGTTGCCTTTACATCACCAGTCTCGACAAGGTCGATCTCGGCGTGCTCGAGAAAATCGTGGCGAAATCATACAAGGCGACCAAAACGAAATGGGGCTAGCCCGCTGGCTGCGGGCTAGCCCCATTTTTTCACGATCGCTTTTGAGAGGCGCCTAGACTTTCTCGAAATGCATCACGCCCCAGGCGAGATGTCCATCGTCGGCGCCGTCGACCCAGTGCTGAAGACCGGTGAGCATCTGGTCGATATATCCGGTGGATATCTCGCCTTCGAGCTGTCCCCGGCGGTCGGCCAGTTCAGCCTTGACTCGAGCATAATGATTGCGGAGCTGACCGGTGAAATCCTCAATCGCGATCTCGCGAAAGCCTCTCCCTTCAAGTTCACGCCGATAAA
>JAUIEG010000305.1 GCA_030428745.1 Alphaproteobacteria bacterium | reverse complement strand
AAGCATCGGGGCGTCCGGGGCTTGTCCTTTATGAAGACGCCGAAGTCACCGGCGACATGGTTGTGAATGCAACGTCGGAACCGAACCCAGATGGCGGTTTTCAGATCAATTTTGCTTTCGACAATCGTGGCGCACGTCGTTTCGGCGAATACACCCGTAACAATATCGGCTCAGTCTTCGCCATCGTTCTCGACAATGAAATCATTTCGGCGCCGACCATTCAGTCAGCGATCACACAAGGGCAGGGGCGGATTACCGGTAATTTCACGGCGCAGGAAGCCTTTGACACCGCGCTCCTGATCCGGTCGGGCGCCTTGCCTGCGGAACTCAATACGATCGAGCAGCGCTCGGTCGGCGCCCAGCTCGGACAGGATTCGGTTGAGGCGGGGGCGAAAGCGCTGATCATCGGTTTCCTTGCTGTCATCATCTACATGATTATCAGCTATGGCCGTTTTGGCGTTTATGCAGACTTTGCGCTTATCGCCAACGTCATTCTCATCGCTGGGGTTCTGTCGCTTCTGGGATCGACGCTGACCCTGCCGGGCATTGCCGGCATCGTCTTGACCATCGGCATGGCGGTCGACGCCAATGTGCTTATTTTTGAGCGCATCCGTGAGGAAATCCTCGCCGGCAAGGCGCCGATCAAGGCGGCGGAAACCGGTTATGACAAGGCGCGTTCGGCGATCATCGACGCCAACATCACAACATTTCTGGCGGCGCTGATTATGTTCCAGTTAGGGGCGGGGCCGGTGCGCGGCTTTGCGATTACACTGGCCGTCGGGGTCGTGACCTCAGTTTTCACCGCCTATGTGCTGACGCGGTTGTTTGCGGGAGGATATCTCCTCTCCAAGCGTCCAAAAGAAATCAAACTGTAAGGGTCGACGCATGTTGCTCAAGCTGATCCCGGACAACACTTCCATCGGCTTTACGCGGATGCGCTTTGTGGCGCTCGCTTTTTCAGCGATCCTTGTTGTCGCGTCGCTGGGCGCGATCTTTACGCTGGGGTTTAATTTCGGCGTCGACTTCAAAGGCGGCGTCACCATCGAAGTCGCCGATGATGAGCCGATTGATGTTGGCGCTGTTCGAACGGTTGTTTCCGATCTCGGTCTTGGCAGTGTCGATGTGCAGACGATTCGTGACTTCGCCGATGCGGACGAGGCGGTGCTCATCCGTATTGCACAACAGGAAGCCGAACAAGGCGAGGACGAGACAGCTGGAGAGATGGCGCAACAGGAGGCTTCCATCGCTGTGCAGAATGCGCTGCGTGAGCTTCTGGGCGACGGCGTTGATTTCCGGAAAGTGGAAGTTGTGGGCCCAACCGTTTCCGGCGAGCTTGTGCAAAAAGGCGCGCTCGCCGTGGCGTTGGCCATTGGCATGATGCTGATCTACATCTGGCTGCGCTTCGAATGGCAGTTTTCGATGGGCGCTATTGTGGCGCTGATTCATGACGTGATCATCACGCTTGGGATGTTTGCTGTGACGCGGCTTGAGTTCAATCTTGCAATCATCGCCGCGATCCTGACGATTGTCGGATATTCCATGAACGACACGGTTGTCGTTTACGACCGCGTTCGGGAAAATCTGCGCAAGTTCAAGCAAAAGCCGCTGGCGGAGCTTCTTGATCTCTCGATCAACGACACGCTGACCCGAACCATTATGACTTCGGGCACGACGATGCTGGCTTTGCTGGCGCTGGTGATATTCGGGGGTGAGGTCTTGCGCGGCTTTACGCTTGCGATGATCTGGGGGATCGTGATCGGCACCTATTCATCGATCTTTGTCGCGTCGCCCTTCCTGTTGGCGACAGGCGTCAAGCGCGACTGGTCGAAGGCCGTTCCTGCCGGAGCTTAAATTCGGGCGTAACGGCCTTCGATATTAGGCGGATGCGGAAAGTTTAGGCGTTCCGCAGATTGTCGCTGGCGAAGTCCCAGTTCACAAGCTTGTCCAGGAAGGTCGAGATATAATCCGGCCGCTTGTTCTGGTAATCGAGATAATAGGCATGCTCCCACACATCCATGGTGAGGAGCGGTGTGACGCCGGACTCGGTCAGCGGCGTTTCGGCATTCAGTGTTTTGCGCACTTCCAGCTTGCCGTCTTTGGCCACAAGCCATGCCCAACCGGAACCGAATTGCGTGGCGCCAGCGTCGGCAAAAGCCTTTTTGAAGCCTTCGTAATCGCCGAAAGCGGCGTCAATAAGTTCGGCGAGCTGGCCTGACGGCGCGCCGCCGCCATTGGGGGTCATGGAGTTCCAGTAGAAAGTGTGGTTCCACGTCTGGGCGGCGTTGTTGAAAAGACCCTGATCGCCTTTTTCCGCCGCGGCTTTCACAATCTCTTCAATCGAAGCGTCGTCCAGCGGTGTGCCTTTGATGGCTGCATTTGTCTTGTCCACATAAGCGGCGTGGTGCTTGTCGTGGTGAAACTCGAGCGTTTCCTTGGAGATATGCGGCGCCAGCGCGCTCTTGTCGTAGGGAAGATCAGGTAATTTGATCGCCATTTTCGCCTCTCATTTGCTATGTGCGCTATCTATGCAAGCCGTCGCTGCAGTGCAACCGCGCTTTTTTGAAATCTCAGTCAGTCGTTCCAATCACGGCAGGGAACCAACCCTGATCAGCGCTGCGAGCTTCATACGAAGCGGTTCTCTTTACAGCGCCGCCAACCTGTCATTGATTAGCGCGAATGTCTCAACTGCCAACACAAAGCCGCGATCATTGTTCCAGCCTCGTCCGCAGACAGGACGAAGATCGCTGGCTTGCCGCACAATATGCGAAAGAACCGCTGCAAACTGCTCTCCTGGCCCTGGCGGCGCTCCGCATCGAGTTACGGCGCATCCCCTCGCAAGTGACTGAGCCGCAGCTCGGTGAGATCCGCCTGCAATGGTGGCGCGAAGGGCTGGAAGCGATCAGCCGCGGCGGCGCCCCGCGCGCCCATCCGGTGCTAGAGATTGCGGCGGCGACGTCGCTCGCCGACAGTCGCTGGTCTGAGCGGCTGGACGCCGTGATCGACGCCTCGGCGCGCCCTCTATACGGCGAAGGTTTTTCATCGGCTGAGGGGCTTGGCGAATGGTTGAGAGAGAGCGAAGGGGCGCTCGATGCGCTGGCGGTGGAGATTGCGGGTGGGGACAAGGCGCTCGCTGACGTCGCGGCGAATGCCGGCGCCGCCTTCGCGATGGCCAGGGAAGGGCGCATTCTGGCGCCAAAGTTAGGCGATGAGATTGAGGCTTACGCGGCGGCGCTATTCAGAAAGGCGGCGCCGACTTTGTCGAAAGCGCCGCCAGCAACCGCGCCGGCGCTTCTTCATCTGGCGCTGACGCCTGTTTATCTGCGCGATGGAACGCGGCGGGCGCCCTTGCGCAAGCGCATGACGCTTTTTTCGGCGATGGCCTTCGCGCGGTTTTAGTCGGTCACGTGTGATGCTCGATATTTTCGTCGATGAGCGCCTTGTTATAGGCGGCGAGCGCTTTCACGCGCGACAGATAGCCAACGACCTGATCTTTTTCCGCAGCATTAACGACGGGAAGGCCATGCTCTTCGGCTTCATTCAGTTTTGCGAGCGCCTCGCCAAGGGATTGGTTAGCTTCAAGACGATCGGCCTCAGCAGGTAAGGGCGAGCCTGGCGGCATTTTCTCCATCACTTCACGCACGCGCATCGTTTTCAGAATGATGCCTTGCGGGCCTTCAGAAAGATCGTAGCCGCGACGCGACAACTGCCAATGAAAGAAGGACCGGCCGCAGGTCCATTGCGTGATGAGAGTCGCGATAGCGACGGCGACCATGAGCGAGACTGTGATGCCGTATTCGCCGGTCATCTCAAAGACAATCAGGGTCGTTGAAATCGGCGCGCCAAGAATAGCGCCGCTGACTGCGCCCATTCCGATCATTGCATAATAAACGGGGCTGGCGGTGGCGTCCGGAAATATCTGGCTGAGCCCGGCGCCGAAAGCCGCGCCCATGAAAGCCCCGATCACAAGACCCGGTGAAAAAACACCGCCGCCGAAACGGCAGGAAAGCGTCACCGCCGTCGCCGCCGCTTTCATCAGCACAAGAATGATCAATAGATGGAGGGCGTAGTCGCCATTGAGGGCTTTTGTCACGGCTTCATAACCAACGCCGAAAACTTCCGGATAGAAAATTCCGATAAAGCCGACGATGACTCCGCCGATGGGGGGCAAGAGGAGGTAAGAGATTTTCCGGTCTTGTGCGAATTCACGCACTCTGACCGTCATTCTTTCGACCGCTTGCAAAAAACCGGATGCGACAAGGCCGCAGAGAACGCCGAGCAAGGCGGCGAGAGGGACGTCGATCGTATTGTGGACTGCGCCATAGTCAGGCAGTGCGAAAGCAGGAAAGTCGCCGAGATGAATGCGCGTGACAATCGCCGCCGCGACGCTGGC
>JAUIEG010000304.1 GCA_030428745.1 Alphaproteobacteria bacterium | reverse complement strand
GGCTACCGCGCCGATGCGGTGCGCGCTTTTCTTGTTTCCGTCGGCGCCCCGGCGGACCGCATCACCGCCCGCGGCGTCGGTTCGTCCGAGCCCATTGTCAGCAACCGGACGCCGGAGGGGCGCGAACGCAACCGGCGAATCGAAATTGAAATCGTCAAGGAACAATAATCAGCAGCGGCGAACAGCGCGAATAATCACGTCCCCGCCGGTTGGCAAAGACCAAAAAAGAAATCACACTGACAAAGGAAAAGGAGCCCTTCATGTCCCGCATCGACACGCACCTCGCCGAACTCGGAATCGTTCTTCCCGACCCGGTCGCGCCAGTGGCGAACTATGTGCCCTATGTCATTTCGGGCAGTCAGGTTTTTATCTCCGGACAGGTCTCCATCGGCGCGAACGGCCTCATCACCGGCAAGCTCGGCGCCGATATGTCCGTGGAGCAAGGCATAGAGGCCGCCCATGCCTGCGGCGTGAACCTGATCGCACAACTGCGTGCGGCCTGCGGCGGCGATCTCGACCGGGTCAAGCGCGTCGTCAAGCTTGGCGGTTTCGTCAATTGCACGCCCGATTTCATCGATCAGCCAAAAGTCGTGAACGGCACGTCCGATTTGATGGTTGCGGTTTTCGGCGACGCCGGCCGTCACGCCAGAGCCGCCGTCGGGACGCCGTCCCTGCCGTTGGGGGCCGCAGTTGAAGTCGACGGCGTCTTTGAGATCGACTGATGGCTGACGGCGCGGACAAACTTGTCGGCCGCACACTTTCCTCCATCAGTGAGATTGATGCGAGCCAGTGGAACAGCCTCGCCAATCCATCACCTGAAACCTACAATCCGTTCGTTTGCCACGACTTTTTGAGCGCGCTTGAAACCTCGAAATCGGTTGCGCCCGAAACCGGATGGGCGCCCATGCATCTGATCGTGGAGGAAGCGGGCGCGCTCATCGGCGCCGCGCCGCTCTACGCCAAAGGCCACAGCCAGGGCGAATATGTGTTCGACCATCACTGGGCCGATGCGCTTCACCGCGCGGGCGGGCGATATTATCCGAAACTCCTTTCCGCTGCGCCCTTCACCCCCGTTCCGGGTCCCCGCCTCCTCGCAAAAACCCATGCCGCAAAAGCGACCATCGCCGCCCTGCTGCGGGAAGCTGCCGCGCAAACCGGCGCCTCCTCGGCGCATGTGAATTTCATCACCGATGACGACCGCTCGATATTGGAGTCCGCCGGCTTTCTGCCCCGCATGGGTGAGCAGTATCACTGGTTCAATCGCGGCTATGAAAAATTCGAGGATTTTCTCGGCGAGCTCGCATCGCGGAAGAGAAAACAAATCCGGCGCGAACGGCGCGAGGCGGCGGACGGATTGACAATCCGCAGGCTGATCGGCGCGGAGATCACCGAGCGCCATTGGGACGCCTTCTGGATGTTCTATCAGGACACCGGCGCGCGTAAATGGGGACACCCTTACCTGACGCGCACGTTCTTCCGCCTTATCGCTGACGCCATGAGCGACCGCCTTCTCTTCATCGTCGCGGAGAGAGACGGCGAACCGGTCGCCGGCGCCTTGAACTTCATCGGCGGCGATGCGCTATACGGCCGCTACTGGGGGTGTACGGAGGATATGCCTTTCCTGCATTTCGAACTTTGCTATCATCAGGCTGTAGACTTCGCCATCGAACACGGACTTAATCGCGTTGAAGCGGGCGCTCAGGGACAGCACAAGATCGCCCGCGGTTATGAGCCCGTTTCCACCTGGTCGGCGCACTGGATTGAGAATGAAAGTTTCCGGGACGCCATTGATCGCTATCTTCAATCGGAAAGAGAGCAAACAGGCATGGAAATTGACACATTGAAAGACTATACACCATTCCGGAAATCTTAAGCGCGAGAAACAGGACGGACCCATGTCGCTCGAAAACCAGTATGATTCCGACAACATTTTCGCCAAAATCATTCGCGGCGAGTTGCCAAGCGTCAAAGTTCTGGAGACGGAAAAAATTCTCGCCTTCATGGATGTGTTCCCACAAAGCAAGGGACATTGTCTGATCATCCACAAGACAAGCGAGGCCGTAAATTTTCTCGATGTGGAGCCTCAAGCCCTGTCGGAATTGATGGAGGCCACGCAGAAAGTCGCCCGCGCTGTCAATGACAGTCTCAAACCTGACGGCATTCGCATTCTGCAATTCTCTGGCGCGCGGGCAGGCCAGACCGTCTTTCACTTACATTTTCATGTGCTGCCCGTTTACGAGGGCGTCGTCGTCGCCGCACACGCCAGCGGCAAACCCGCCGACGCCGAAAGCCTTGAGCCGATCGCCGCGGATATTCGCGCCGCGCTCAGCTGACACCGCATCACCACAGAGTGTGATTTTATCTCGTCACTTTTGCTCGCGCAGACGTGTCTTGCGTCATGTTGCGTCAAAATATTATCGTGACGTCTGCAAAGACGTTGCGCCGTCAATCGTCCCCGCATTTCCTGACGGCATTATCTGCGCCTTTGCAAGTTACGACCTCCTGTAGCGTCTTAACATCATGCGTTCACGCAAGAGACCCGCAAAAGCGCGCCGGATTCCCCTTGCCGCATGGCGCGCTTAAAGAAAGACCGCCGCGAACCCCTTCCCTCGCGGCGGTCTTTTACTGCGTGGCGGTTTCCGGAAATTTGAAATCGCCCATTGGCGGAAACTGCTGGCGGTCGAACGCCCAGTCTTTGAACGGACCGTCAAGATCGACCCAATGCAGAAAGAGATGCGCAGACCATCGATTTGGATTGGGCGTCGTGCGGCCGTGGCGATAATTACATCCCTGATAGAGAATGGCGTCGCCCGGATTGAGCATGACTTCTTTGGACGGCTCATCGCCGAAATCATTCGCCTTTTGCAACTCACAGGCGTCGGCGAATTCATACCGCCGCTGACCGATTTCAAACGGCCACACAATATCGTCGCAATAGCCAAGCGGCATGGAAAGGGAATGCTCGCAAGATTCGCGGTCCGAATGCACCGTGCAGACATCGCCTTTCTGATAGACACGGAAAAAGGCGTAGCTCGGCGCAAGGCGCTTGCCTGTCAGCTCAACCATTCTGGAGGTCAAACCCCAGTGCAGTCCCATGGTCGTATGATGGCGGTAGCTATAATACTCATAGGCCGGCTTGGCGTTGACCCGGGGCGCCGACATGTAGGCGTCCGGCCGCTGATTGAGCTGCGCGCAGACGATGGCCAGAAAATGCTGCACCATCGGGGCCGGCGCGACGCCAGAAACCACGGCGTAACCGTTTGATTCGTAGGATGTTCTGAAATCTTCACTCATGGGGCTAAATTCCCCCATCGCCGCGGCGGGGTCAATCGCGACCAAACGCCCCTGAGAAGCGATAAACCGAGCTGTGCCGCGCCAGCGGCGGCTGCGACACTGGCCGTCGGGGATGCAAATTCAAAGGACCGGACATGAAAAAATTCATCACCGCCCTGGCGGCTGCGGCTTTTGTGGGCGCACCAGTCCTGGCGCCCGCCGCAGCCGAGGACGGTCTTTCCGGCTATCGCGCTGGAATGGAGCGCGCCGCGGCGGCGTTTGAAGCGGAAGACTGGGCGGCCCTCGACGCCGCCCTGGAGGACGCCCAGGCGGCGGCTCCCGGCTCCCTTTACGTCTACCGCAACCGGATTCTTTCCCGGATGCTGACCGACCGGCCCGAGGAAGCGCTCGCCCTCGCCGCAGCCGCCGCCGGGCGCGGATTGACGCTGACCCTTTCAGGCCACCCGGCTTTTGACGCGCTCACGGCCATGCCCGGCTTCGCTCCCATCGCGGCGCAGATGGAGGCGAACGCAGGCTCGCTTGGCGCCCCATCGCAGACGCGAGAGTTCGAGGACACCGGCCTCCTGCCCGAAGCCATCGCCTATGACCGCAAGAAAAGGCTCTACATCGGGTCGGTGCGCACCGGCGCAATCCTGAAAGCAAAAAAGAAGGATGGGACACTGACGCTGATCTCCCAAGCGTCAGGCGGTGTTTTCGATATGGAAGTGCGCAACGGAATGCTTTGGGCCGCCGTCAACAACCAGCTCGCTTATGAGAAGGCAGGTGAAGATGACGCATTCGCCGCCGTCATGGCGTTCAATGCAAAAACGGGCGCGCCCATGCGCGAAATCCGGGTTACGCAGAAAGACGCCATGCTGGGCGATCTTGAAGTCGCGAAAGATGGAACGGTTTACGCCAGCGACTCCATTACCCCGCGCCTTTTCAACATAACGCCGGACGGTCAAACGCCAGAGGTTTTTTCCGCTGATCCGCGATTTGCCAATCCACAAGGCATCGCCCTCGATGAAAAAGCGGGCAAGCTCTATATGGCCGACTACCTCACCGGGCTTTTCGTCATTGACGTTGAAACAGGCGAAGCGACACCGCTTAAAAATGAGGCGGACGCCTGGCTG
>JAUIEG010000303.1 GCA_030428745.1 Alphaproteobacteria bacterium | reverse complement strand
TCGCACTTGCGCTTGGCGTTATGGCGGCGTCGGCGCCTGTGGATCGGGCTTTCGCGCAACCGCTCGACGCGCCCATTGAGGAAAAAACCGCAGAGGCCGCGCTGACGACCCGCCTCGCCTATATCGCGACTGGCGACAGCGCCATCGACACTTTGGCGGAACAGGGCCTCGCCGCATTGAGCCGCGAACTCTACCGCCGCACAGCCATTGAACCGGCGCCGCCCGAACGCATCAACCCCGATCTCGATGACCTGTCTGTATATTCCTTTCTCTACTGGCCCATCGCGCCAGGCGCGGAAACGCCGTCAGACGCAGCGCTCGCCAATATTGAAAACTTCATGCGGTTCGGCGGGCTTTTGTTGATCGACACGCGCGACGACGAACGCGCGGTCGGCGCCGGCTCGACGCCGGAAGGCCAGGCCTTGCAGCGCATTCTTGGCGCGCTCGACATACCGCCGTTAAGACCCGTTGATGAGAACCATGTCCTGACGCGGTCATTTTATCTGTTGAATTCCCTCTATGGCCGAAACAACAACAATCCGGTCTGGGTGGAGGCGGATAGCAGCGGCTCCAATGACGGCGTCACGGCGCTAATCATCGGCGGACGCGACTGGGCCGGCGCCTGGGCGGCGGACAGTTTCGGCAGACCCTTGCGGCCCATGGGAACCGGCGGCCCGCGCGGACGGGAATTTGCTTATCGCGCCGGCGTCAACATGGTGATGGTCGCCTTCACCGGGAATTATAAATCCGATCAGGTCCACACGCCCATCCTGCTGGAGCGGCTCGGCAAGTGACATCGCTTCCCTTCAACATCGTACTCGACCCGATGCTGCCCCAATGGGCGCTGATTATCGCCGTCCTTGCGGGCGCCGGTTTCGCGATCCTGTCGCTGTTGCGCAACTGGAAAAGCGGCGTAGCGCGCACCATCGCCGTCGCCGCCTTTCTCGCACTCCTCGCCGGCCCCATGATCCGCGAAGCGGATACAACCCCGCTTAACGACATCGCCCTGATCCTGGTCGATGAAAGCGCAAGCCAGTCGCTTGATGACCGTGACCGCGTTACGCAAGACGCCGCGGAAAAACTCGCCGCCCGCATCGAAGCCCTGGGCGGCGTTGAAACCGAGACCATCCGCTTCGGGGGCGAAGAAGAAACGCTCGCCGTGAATGCGGCGCGGCAGGCGATTGCAGACACGCCGCGACAGCGCCTCGGCGCCGTTTTCATGATCACCGACGGCCAGGCGGCGGATGCAGCCGACGCCGCCGACGCACTGAATACGCAAGCTCCGGTCCATATTCTCACCACCGGCGCCGCCAATGAATCCGACCGCAAGATCACCCTCGTCAACGCGCCGCGCTACGGCATTGTCCGCCAGCCTGTGCGGGTGACGTTCCGTATTGACGATCTTGGCCGCGACGGAGAAGCGCTGACCGACACCCATACGCCCATGGTGACCTTGCGCATGGATGGCGAGGAAATCCTGCGCGAGGCCGTGCCCGTCGGCGCCGAAGCCGGTTTCGACGTGCCGCTGACCCGGCCGGGGCAGACGATTATCGAACTCGAAGTGGCCGAACGCTCAGGCGAACTGACGACACGCAACAACATCGCCGTTCTGCCTATCACCGCCGTGCGCGACAGGCTGCGCGTCCTTCTCATCTCCGGCGAGCCGCATCCGGGTGAACGTGTCTGGCGCAACCTGCTTAAATCCGACCCCGCCGTCGACCTTGTGCACTTCACTATCTTGCGGCCGATCGACAAGAATGACGGCACGCCCGTCGATGAACTCGCGCTCATCCCGTTTCCGCAGGACGAACTCTTCATCGACAAACTCGATGAATTCGACCTTTTGATATTCGACCGCTACGCCTATCGAGGCGTGTTGTCGTCCTTCCACTTCGATAATATCGCGCGCTTTGTGGACAATGGCGGTGCGGTGCTGATTGCATCCGGTCCCGAATACAATGGCTCGTTGAGTCTCGCGAACCGGCGAAACCTCACCTTCATTCTCCCGGCCCTGCCGGCGGGAAGCGCCATTGAACAAGCCTTCAGGCCCGAAGTAACGGAGCTTGGGCAGCGCCATCCGGTGACGGCGGACCTGCCCGACGCCGATATCTGGGGCCGCTGGCTGCGCGTCATGCCGGTAAACCAGCGGCGCGGCGAAACCCTGATGAACGGTCCAGGCGGGGCGCCGCTGTTGATTCTCGACCGCATCGGCGATGGCCGCGTCGGGCTTTTCCTGTCCGATCATGTCTGGCTGTGGGCGCGCGGCTTTGACGGCGGCGGCCCTCATGCGGAATTGCTCCGGCGCATCGCCCACTGGCTGATGAAAGAACCGGAGCTCGAAGAAGAGGCGCTTTCCCTGCGCGAAGAAAATGGCGATCTTGTCGTCGAACGGCGCAGCATCGAAGAAGAGGCGCCCGCTGTCGCGCTGACGCAGCCTGACGGCGAAACCCGCGATATTGAGCTTAGTGAAACGGCCCCCGGGCGGTTCACCGCGCGCATCGATCAGCCCGCGCGGGGTCTTTACCGCGCCGCCTCGGGCGAACTCTTCGCCATCGGCGTCATCGGCCTCGAAGCCGCGCCGGAGTTCCAGAATGTGATTTCCACCGGAAGCCTCCTTGCGCCCCTCGCCGAGGAAACCGGCGGCGGCGTTTACGCTGTTCGCGACGGCGACGGCGCCTCCCTTCCCGACCTGAAACGGGTCCGCGGCGAGAATGTAGCGCGATCAGGCGCGTCCTGGGCCGGGATCGCCGAACGACGGGCGGAGCGGATTGAAACAGTGAAGGATGCGCCCCTTGCGCCAGCTCTGTTGTGGCTGTTCATCATTGCGGCGGCGCTGCTCGCCGCGTGGGGCCTTGAAGGCGGGCGTTTCACGCGAAAAGGCCAACAGGGTTAACTCCGGTCAACCCTGTTATCCCTTCCACGCTTCGCAAAATTTACGCAATTGTTTAACGGCGCTGAAAATCAGGGCGCTCTACGGTGTCGCATAATCAATCATGCCTGAGGGAGTGTTCTCGTGGCGTTTGCAATGAACAAAAACAATGGCGGGGGCCAGGAAAAACGGCGCAGCCCGCTGGCCGGCTGGCTCGGCAAGAAAACCGATCCGAATGCGGATGAAATGCCGGCCATGGATGTGGCGGGCGGCCTTGACCGCGCGCTCCGCAATCGCCGCGCAGTGGTCGACGAAACGCCGTATGAGGAGCAGGAAAATCCGGTGCGCGAAGCGCTGAGCGCCATCGAGGCGGCGCTTTACGCTATCGACCGGGTTCGCGATATTCTCGAACAGGCTTGCGAAGTCGCGCTCTCCGCAAAAGATGTGGAAGAAGTTGGCGGCCGCGCCCTGCTCGCCGAGAGTTATGATGAGCTTCGGCTCTCCATTAACGAGGCGCTCGACAAGATCGATCCACGCGCCGCGGTGCTTATCGGCAAGGGCCAGCACCATATCGACGTCACGTTGGGCGGCCGTGCGCGCTATTCGGTCTCGCCGATCCGGCTCGATGTGAGCGAAAAAGGCCTCGATCTGCCGCCGCCAGTGGATGCGTTCGCAAGCTATGACGAGATCGACAATGTGCTCGACCGGCTCGACAAGGCGCTCGGACACGCCGACCGCGCCGCCGCGAGCTATTGCCGCGACGCGCAATATCTCATCGCGCGTATGAAAGCCGACCTGACGAACAACGCCGCTTAAGCGGACCTCTTAGAGGGTGAAGACGCAGGACTCGCCGATCGATGGGCGCGACACGCGCACCTCGGCGAGGCCGGGAAACCGCGTCTTCAGTTTCTCCGCCGCCCACTGGCAAATATTCTCAAGCGTCGGACGCTCAAGCCCCTCAACCTCGTTCAACAGGCGATGGTCCAGCGCCTCGTGAAGCTCCTGAAGCGCTTCGCCGACATCGCCGAAATCGACAACCCATCCGGTCTCGGCTTCGGGCTCGCCTTCGATCACAACTTCCAGCGTGAAGGAATGACCATGGAGACGCGCATAGGGGCGCGCATCCGGATCATGATCCAGATAGTGCGCGGCGTCGAAACTCATCGACTTGACGATGCGCATGACCTTGTCCTCTTCACTCCAGTGTTCGCCGCGACGCGCCTTAAGGAATGCCCACAAGTTTGTGGGTCTGAAGGCTGAGGCGCCATTGCGGATGGGTCCGGCAATATTCAATCGCGGCGGCGGTCTCCTCGCCCCGCGCGGGCCCGTCCATAGGCTGCAAAAAGAAAAAGTCAAATGCGAGGGCTTCAAAAGCATCCGGCGGGGCGTCAGCCTGATGGTAAACGAGTTTCAACTCCTGGCCCGAACGCTGGATCAGCGGCGCCGTCGATTTCGGGCTGACGCAGATCCAGTCGATTCCCGCCGGCGCCGCGATCGTGCCGTTGGTCTCCACCGCGATCTCAAACCCGGCCTCATGGAGG
>JAUIEG010000302.1 GCA_030428745.1 Alphaproteobacteria bacterium | reverse complement strand
TCGCGCAGGTCAACGCCGGATATCTCGGCGCCGCAGGCGCCGCTGATCGGCTCTACGCCAATATGGTTGAAATCAGGCATTGGCAGCCCTGCCACGATCGTGCGTTCGTCGCCGGGTGCAATAGAATCATGCGTCGTTGCAGTAGCGGACACCTATTGTCTCCTTGATGTAATGACCAGGGGCGGCAGCCGGGAAGGGTCCTGCCGCCCCCAGTATGTTCAGGCGCGACTAGAAATTACGACGCACAGTCACGGCGAATGTACGCGGCATGCCAGGGCGCCCCTGAATGGTGTTTGTCGAACCGCGATTGTCGAAGAAATCCGTATAATAGAGTTCATCGGTCAGGTTCTTGGCTTCAAGTGAAATGCGCCAGCTTTCACTTGGATCGAGATAGGTCAGACGTGCATTGACGAGTGTGCGCGAACCGATGTGACCGAAAATATCCTCGCCGCCGGTTGCCAGATCGATATTGTTAGCGTTGCGATGATAATCATCTTCAAAGTTAACATCGACACGCGGTGTGATCGTTCCGAACCCGTTCACGTAGAAATCATATTGCGCGCCGAAGCTCCACTGAACGTCCTGAATATATTGGCCGTCGTCTTCAAGACCGATGCCGGAATTTGCGGCTTCAGCTGAAATAGAATCATATTCAAAGTCCAGGGTCGCCAGTGAGGCGTCTATCATCAATCCATCGACAGGGCGCAAGGCGAGTTCAGCCTCAAAACCCTTCACTGTGGCTTCACCAGCATTCAACGGAAGCGCGCAAGGAGACGGCGGACCGCCCGGCAGCGGGCAACTGGAGACAGTGACAAGGATGTCATCATACTTGTTCAGGAATGCAGCGGCGTTGAACGTCACTCTGTTGTCGAGGAAGCTGCTCTTGAAGCCAATCTCATAGGCGTCGAGCGTTTCCGGATTGTGTGGCAATGCTTGTGACGGGAAGAAGGGGCGTGGGTTGATGCCGCCGCCTTTAAAGCCTGTTGAGAATTGGGCGTAGGTCATGAAATCGTCTGTCCATTGATACTGAACAACGCCGCGATAATCAGTGCGGTCGCCCTTGAACTCGCCCTCAAGGCCGTTGAGTGCGGCCAATTGCCAAGGCACGGCGCCGTCGGCGCCCGGAGTCATTGTAATTGGATTGAACGACCCGTTCAGCGCTGCGTCAGAACCGAGAATGCCCAGGCGGCCATATTCAAATGTTTTCTCCTGATCCGTATAGCGGATGCCAAAGATAACGTTCAGCCGGTCGGTGACTGCGAAGTCGGCGTTGCCGAAAACTGCGAGTGTTTCAGCTGGGACGACGTTGTTTTCTGTGAAGTTGAACGGAACCAGCGTAACGCGGCTCGCGTTCCGGCTTTCCTTATCGAAATAAAATCCGCCGACCGTAAGGTTCAGGACGTCATCGATATTGGCGTTGAATCTGATTTCCTGGCTAAATTGTTCATTGAAAACGCGATTGGCTGTCATTGTCGGGGTGAACGGTGAGCCGTCAGCCGATGAGTATGTGCCGTTAAATTCGCGATAACCGGTAATAGATGTAAAGTTCAGCCAGTCCGCAAGTTCGATCTGGATATTGGCGGAAATGCCCCAGCTGTCATTGGAGGCTTCGGCCGGCGCCTGCCAGGGCGCGCTGCCGTCGCGCGGCGCTACGTCCGTATAGGTTTCGTAGCTGGTATACGGACTGTTGCTGAACGTATCCAACGCGAAATCGCCATAAGGAGAGTAAGACACGAATTCCGAGCCCGCTGGCGTGCCGAGAGGGACGCCGTTCAGGAAATAAGCCGGCGCCATGCCGGAGCCTGCGACGGTTGTGCCGGGCGCAGTGCCCTGACCGACAAAGACGAGAGGCGAGGGGCCGGCTTCACTGTTGTCTTCGGTGATGTCCCCGACGATATCCACGGAAACCCGGTCTGTGGGCTCCCATCGCAATGCGAGCCGGCCGGCGAGATAGCTTTTTCCGCCTTCCGTGCCGAGCTGACAGTCGTCGGTGGTCGACAGAACGCTGGGAACTGCGGTGCCAGGATGGGTGCAGGCATAGTCGTAACGCTTTACAAAGCCATCGCTGCGCGCGCCCGTGCCGGAGAAGCGAACAAAAAGTTCATCCGGAATAATTGTGAAGTTTTGCGCGGCGCGTAACTCGAGGCGGTCATAACTGCCATAGGTGAGTTGGGCGAAACCGCTATCGTCGCCATTTGGTTTTTTGGAATAAAGACGAATGGCGCCGCCGATGGAGTTTTGACCGGCGAGGGTGCCTTGCGGGCCGCGCAAAATTTCGACGCGGTCGAGGTCAATCAATTCGATCAATGATCCGTGCAGTGTGGGAAAGTACACGTCATCAATGTAAATCCCGACGCCCGGCTCGAGCGCAAGTGTGGAGTCGCGCTGACCAACGCCGCGAATATAAGCGACAACCGCCGGACCGTAAGTCGCCGCCGCGGGCCGCAAGGTCACATTCGGCGCGGTTTGTCCGACGTCGGAAAGATCCTGGTATCCGCGTGCGTCAATCATTTCTGCATTAAGCGCAGTGATGGACAACGGCGTTTCCTGAAGATTCTGCTCCCGGAACTGTGCGGTGACAATGATGGTGTCCGCATTCGAGCGGTCAGCTGCGGCGCTTTCGTCCTGTGCAAACGATCCGGTCGCGACCGCACTCAACCCTGCGGTAAGCGCCAATAGCGATGCGGCAGACGAGATTCTCTTCTTCAATCCAATGGTGTTCACGGCGTTTCCCCTAGTGCTGATGAAAACAGGTTTCGACGCCTCTTTATGCGGGCGCTTTTCGGAGTATAGTATGTTGATAAATCAACAAATCAAGAAAGTTCGCATAACGGAATACATAATTCCGATATACGGAATTTATGCAGGTGAAATCCGCTCAGACGTTGGATGAAAATTCGACCAGATCCGTCAGTTCGATGGCGGCGTCACGAACAGCGGCAGCCACTTCGTCAAAATCATGCCGGCCGTGTCGCACGGACGGCATGGTGATTCCGATGCTGCCGACCACCTCCTTGTTTGGAAGAAACACCGGCGCGGAAACACCGGCGACGTCATTATGCTGATCATAGTAAACGGCGCATCTGTCGTGACGAATCTTTTCCAGTTCTTCCAAAATCAGTTTTCTGGGCGGCAGGGGCAAGCCGCTTAAAGGCCCTACCGAAGCATGGGCGATCACAGCGCGGACATCTTCATCTGACAGAAAAGCGAGGATGCATTTTCCGATCGAGCCCCAGGGGAGCTCAAGCTCCATGCCCACTTCCATTGTGTGGCGCAGCGGGTGGGCCGTAACGATCGCATCGACAATCGTCGCTTTTCGGCTTGCCGGGTTGTACGCGGCCAGCACTGCTGTCTCCCCCCATGCGCGCCAAAGACGCTCAAGAAATGGTCTGCTCAAATTCACAAGATCGAACTGGGCGCGCATGATCCAGGCGAGATGATAGAGGTCGGGGCCGGCCCGGTAGACTTGCCCGTCGCCGCGTTCGGCCAGACTTGTTTGAACAAGGGTTTGCAACAGACGATGCACAGAACTTGACGGTAATGAGAGTTCTGAAGCGATGTCCTTTAGTTTCATGCCGCCCTGATGGCGCGCCAACAGCTTCAGGATCGCCATGGAGCGGAAAACAGAGCCTTTGCGTTGATCGTCTCCCATAAATCCCCAATCGCCGCCCTCATGGCGCGGTTATATCGCCTTGTTTTCACGACACAGTTAGCGAGCGGTTGAAGATTTGTCCAAAGTCGCCCCGCCCATGAAGGCCTGACGGTATGGCGTTATTGCTTTGAATAGTCGGGGGCGCCGTGACTGCTTCAAGGAGCCTCGGCGCCGCAACAAAAACGTGAAACCTCAATGAGAAAATGGCTCCCCTTCGTGAACGCATATCGAACTTTATGTCAGGCTCCTAAGTCCGAATTTCGAGTGATTTTGCAGGAGGTTAGCACAATATTTTCGCCAGCATGCGTAAGGCCCATATAGTGCATGCGACAGGGCGGGAAATTGACTTCCTTTATGGGTCGGTTGGGCGGTGTATAATCATTGCGCCTGTTGCCGGGCCGAGCGGTAGCGGCGCGACATTCGTATTTCCCGCAATGGAGTCCGCGCGAACGATATCCGAAAGCCGGTCACCGCCAATCGGGGAGTAAACCCGGTTCAAAAGGACCGAATAGTTGCCCGCACCCGTGCCGGGCAGAAATCCGGGTACGGCAAGATCTTCGATGGGCGCAAATTCTGTCGGGATCGCGACTGGCGCACCTGCGCATGTTAGTTGGTCATTTAACTCGCAGACATGCGTATGACGGGTTGCATTGCCACTCAATTCGTTATTCGTGTCGGTGAGGTTGTGCTGAAACCCGGCGCATTCTTCGTTCATCACGAGATCCGGATCGACACGATTGACGCCAAGCGCAAGAAACCGGCC
>JAUIEG010000301.1 GCA_030428745.1 Alphaproteobacteria bacterium | reverse complement strand
CCGGCGCGTGCCCGTCGGCGACCGGCGCGACGTTTGATATCAATGGCGCGTCGTATGTCAGATAGCGTTCGTCGATTAGCGCTTTCCTGCTTCAGCCGGTTTGATAGGCTTTGGCGGCTGGAGAATCCGTCATGAAAACCTGCCCCCACCTCGTTCTTGCGACCGTCTTTTCGCATTTCTTCCGGCGATTGCGTTCGCGCAGGATACGCGCATCGGACTGACACAGGCGATCGCCGTAGGCGATCCGTCAGTGATGCCGGCAATGACGCTGGACCGTAAGATCAAAGAGTCAAAGCCTAGGAGCCAGCTTCGGCGGCTGTTTTAAAGGTTTGAATTGGACGTCTGCAGGCTTGCCGCCGCCACAAACTAAGCATCGGAAGCTTAATGTTGTTCGCGCCAGGCTTTGAAGCGTAATGCCGCCGCTGCAGCGGTTTCAATGCGCAGCGTGCGTAATTTTCTTGTCTGTTCGCGTTTGCGCTCTGCCTGTGCATCAAGCTCGCTCAGCGCAGCCGTTTGTGCGCGCTCTTGCCGGGCGCGCCGGAAGTTAACCGATTGGCTTTTGAGAGGCTGGGCCATCTGGAAGCCGCCTTTTTGGGATATTGAGGCATAGAGCGCGGAGCGCGCTCTATGCCAGGAAAAATCTAGCTCACGATGCTGAGCTGCGCTGCGGAAGTTTTGCCGCGCTCGATTTGCGTTTCAAAGCTGACTTTCTGACCATCGTTCAAGCTGCGCAGGCCCGCCGCTTCAAGCGAGGTTGCGTGGACGAACACGTCCTTGCCGCCGTCGTCAGGCTCGATGAAGCCGAAACCTTTTTGGGAGTTGTACCATTTCACTGTACCAGTCGCCATGTTGTTATTCCTTTCAAACAGGCAGAAGCGCTCGGAAATGTTCCGAGCGCGGAGGTATTGCCGATGTTTGGAGGAGAATAAGAAGCTTGCTTCCGCGGCCTAATAGACGGCCTTCAATCATGGCACTTCCACCATATGGGCTTTAAAGGCCGAGAATGCAAGACGGGGCTTATAACGGTATGAAGCGCTGGCCGATGGTGCGCTCACTGCGCCTTTTGCGCAATGTTTACCACAGCGGCTCTTTTGGCTCCTGTTTCACGCGTTCTCTTTGGTCTTCGTGAGGGCGCGACAATTCTTTCATGATGTCTGCGCGGGCTTCGTCGAGATTGGGCGCTGGCGGGCGCGTCGGCGATTGTTCGTAGCCGGAAATTTTAAAGGCGCTCCCCGACATTTTAAGCTTGCCCATTTCCGGATCGTTCACCTCGACGAACATGTTGCGCGCTTTTAATTGCGGATCGTCGACGACATCGGCCATGGTGTGGATCGGCGCGACGGGAATGCCGAGCGGGCGGAGCTTTTCGACCCAGCCCGAAACCGTGTCGGCCGCCAGTATTTTTTCAAGCTCGATCTTCAGCGCCGGCTGATTGGCGTAGCGCGCAAACAGGGTGTTGAAATGCGGGTCGGCTTTCAGCGCCGGCGCGCCGATGGCGTCGCACAATTCGTTGAAGAGATGATCGTTGGCGCAGGCGACGGCGATCGGCCCGTCCTTGGTCTGAAAAACATCGAATGGCGTAATGACTGGATGGCGCGAGCCCGTTGGTTTTTGCGTTTCGCCCGTTGCGAACTGGCGCACCAGCGCGCTTTCCAGAAGCATCGTTTGCACATCGAGCATGGCGATATCGATATGTCGCCCCTGGCCCGAGGCGCGGCGTTCATAAAGCGCCGAGGATATGGCGAGCGCGGCGAAGGTTCCCGCCGCAAGATCGGCGAGGGAAATGCCGAGACGCACGCCGCCGGAGCCTTCCTCGCCATTGATAGAGATCATTCCGCCCAGCGATTGAATGATCAGGTCATAGGCGGGCAGGTCGCGGTAAGGGCCCGTGTCGCCAAAGCCTGAAATCGCCGCGTAAATGACATCGGGGAATTTTTTCTTCACCGCCTCATAACCATAGCCGAGGCGCTCCATGGTTCCGGGGCGGAAATTCTCCACCAGAACGTCGGAGCGTTCGAGCAGCGCGTCGAAAACCTTCCGGTCTTCTTCGTCTTTGAGATTGAGCGCCAGTGATCGCTTGCCGCGATTGATGCTGGCGAAATAAACGCTTTCGCCATTCTGAAAAGGCGGGAAGGCGCGGGTGTCGTCGCCATGGCCCGGCATTTCAATTTTCAGAACGTCGGCGCCGAGCTCCCACAAAAGCGTGGTGCAATAGGGCCCGGCGAGCACGCGCGTCAGGTCAAGGATGCGCACGCCCGAAAGCGGTCCGCGCGGTTGGTCGCTCATTTGCGCTCTCCCGAGATTTTAAGGCAACCTAGGCGTGCGGCCGCTTCCTGGCAACGCGGCGAAACATGCGCCGCGAAGACTTGCGCCGGCGGTTGTCCGCCCATAAATGAGTGTTCTCAAGAGGAACTATGTCCGAGATTGTCACCCGCTAGACCGCTTTGAGCGGCGTTTGAACCAAACAATGCCCGCGCTTGGCGCGCGGCTTATGCGTTCTTGCGCCCGGTTTGGCTATAGACTCGGACGATCCCATGAACATTTCGAAAGCGGAGCAGAGAACGCTCCATGCGCTCGCACGCGGCGGCGCGATTTTGGTTGAAAAAGACGACGCAGGCAAAATCATCGCCGTCAATTGCGCCACCCGCGAGGGCTGGACCCTTGAAGATTGCACGCTCCCCGTCTTCAAAAGGTTGAAACGGCGGCGGCTGATCGCCTCTTCCAATGGCGGGCCTTACCGGGCGACGCTCCTGGGGCGGCGGTCGGTGCGCGCGCAGCTCGACAACAGGGCCTGACAGGGGCTTGCAAGGCGCATTGTCTGTTCTTCGCGGTCTGTTAGGTTGCCCCGATCAAGGAGACAGATGATGCGCCTTTTCCTCGCCTTTTTGCTGATGCTCGCCGTGACGCCGCTGTCGGCGCAAATGCCGCCGCCGCCCGACGCCGCGCCATCGACGCCGGTGGACGAGGTGGCGCTGCCCGCCTTTGAGCCGACGCGTGAAGAAGCGGTGCTGGAAGGTTATGTGGACGGCGTCGTCGCCGCTCATATGCGCGAGCATGACGCCCCCGCCGTGAGCGTGAGCGTCGTCCGGAACGGCAAGATCGTTTTTGCAAAAGCCTATGGCGAAAAGGATGTGGATGCGCGCACGCCAGCCAGTGGTCAGGATACGATGTTCCGTATCGGCTCGGTCTCCAAGACCTTTACCTGGACCGCCGTGATGATGCTTCAGGAGCGCGGGCTCATCGATCTCGACGCGGATGTGAATGTCTATTTGAAAGACATGCAGTTGCCTGAAGCTTTCGGTGCGCCTGTCACCATGAACGATCTCATGGCTCATCGCGCCGGCTTTGAAGATACGCTCGCGGTGTTCACCTATCCCGATGACGGCGACATCTCGCTGACGGATGCGCTGAAAGAGACCATGCCCAAGCGCGTTTATGCGCCGGGAACGCGCAGTTCCTATTCGAACTGGGGTTCGGCGCTGGCCGCGAAAATCGTCGAGGATGTTTCGGGTGTTTCTTTCCGCGCGTTTCTGGAAACGGAAATTCTGAAGCCCCTCGCCATGACGCACACGACCATCGCGGCGCCGGCGCAGATGAGCGACGCCGAACGCGCGGCGCTTGCGACTGGCTATGATGTGAAAGCGGGCGCTTATGAACCTGCTGAACTGATGCAGATCGGACCGTTCGCGCCGGCGGGCGCGATCGCCTCAACGGCGGACGACATGGCGCATTGGATGCTGTTCCATCTCGGCGGCGGTGAGGATGACGGCGTGCGCCTCATGCGCGCGGATACGCATGAATTGATGTGGACGCGCGCCTTTGACGATCGCGCCGCCGGCGCCGATCTCGCCCATGGTTTCATGACGACTGTCTACCGCGGCGTCGAAACTTTCGGCCATGGCGGCGCCACCACGGCTTTCTTCACTTATATGATGCTGGTCCCGGAACTCGATCTTGGCGTCTTCGTGTCGCAAAGCACGACGAATGACCGCGGTCTTGTTTCCGATCTTGGACCGCTGGTGATCGATCATATTCTGGACCAGCCCCTGACGCCGGCGCAGGACGATCCGAATTTCAAGGAGCGCGCTGCGGCGTTCGCCGGAAATTACCTCAATAATCGCCGGTCATTCTCGCTGTTTGAAAAGTTGTTTGCATCGAGCGCGAGGGCGTCAGTCGCCGCAACGGAAGACGGCGGCTTGACCGTGACGGAAGGCGGCAAGTCCGACCATTTCGCACCCCTTCCCGGCGCGCCCGATACATTTGAAAACCGCAAAGGCGAGCGCATCATCTTCGGCCGCGATGAAAAAGGACGCGTCACGCATTTCACCGATGGGTACGGCGTTCACTCCTATGACCGCGAGACGGTGGCTTCAAATCCGGATTATCTCAGTCTTGGGCTGGGGCTTGCGGTTTTCTTT
>JAUIEG010000300.1 GCA_030428745.1 Alphaproteobacteria bacterium | reverse complement strand
TGACGGAACTCCGTCGCCACTTTCGCCGCATAGGTCACGGCCTCGGGGTCGTCGCCATTCACATGGAAAATCGGCGCCTCAACCATCTTCGCAACGTCAGACGGGTAAGGCGAGGAGCGTGAAAATTTCGGACTCGTCGTAAACCCGATCTGGTTGTTGACGATGAAATGGATGGTGCCGCCGGCGCGATAACCGCGAAGGCCGGAAAAGCCGAAGCATTCCGCAACAATCCCCTGCCCGGCAAAAGCGGCGTCGCCATGCAAAAGCAGCGGCAACACATGGGTGCGCGGCTGGTCGAGGTCAGGCGCCTCGATGCGGTCCTGTTTCGAACGCGCCTTGCCGAGCACGACCGGATTCACCGCCTCAAGATGGGACGGGTTCGCGGTCAGCGACAGGTGAACCTTGTTGCCGTCAAAAGCGCGATCGGACGAGGCGCCGAGGTGATATTTAACATCGCCGGAACCGCCCACATCCTCCGGCGTCACCGATCCGCCCTGAAATTCGTGGAAAATATGGTGATAGGGCTTGCCCATCACCGCCGCGAGCACGTTCAGCCGCCCGCGATGCGGCATGCCGATCACGATCTCCTGAACGCCGAGCGCGCCGCCGCGTTTGATGATCTGCTCAAGGGCGGGAACCATGGCTTCGCCGCCATCGACGCCGAAACGCTTTGTGCCGGTGTATTTGGTGTGGAGAAAGTTCTCAAAGCCTTCCGTCTCAACCAGCTTGTTGAAGATGGCCCGCTTACCTTCCTTGGTGAAGGTAATGTCCTTGTCCGGCCCCTCGATGCGCTGTTGCAGCCAGGCTTTCTGCTCGGGGTCGGTGATATGCATGAATTCGACAGCGAACGTGCCGCAATAAGTCCGCCTCAGAATATCGAGGATCTGCCTGAGGCTCGCCGTTTCAAGACCCAGCACATGATCGATGAAGATCGGCCGGTCCATATCGGCTTCGGTGAAACCGAGACTTTTCGGATCGAGTTCGGGATGAACGGTCGGCGCAGTCAGGCCGAGGGGGTCGAGATCGGCGATGAGATGGCCGCGAATGCGATAGGCGCGGATCAGCATCAGCGCCCGTAAGGAATCCTTGGTCGCCTGCAACACACCGCCGGCCTGTTCGACCACCGGCGCCGCGACGGAGCTTTTTTCGATTCTGGCCTTGAGCTGTTTTTCAATCGCGGCTTCCGGCGCCGACCAATCGCCGTCGAGCGCCGCCGTCAGTTCGCCATTGACCTTCGGCGGCCAGTCCTTGCGCGACCAGCTCGGACCGTCATAAGCCGGGGAAGCGTCTGTTTCTCTTTCGAAAAAGGCGCGCCAGTCTTCGCTGACAGAAGCGGGGTTAGCCGCATACCGGGCGTATTGCGCTTCAAGATATTGCGCATTTGATCCCGAAAGAACCGTTTCGATGTCCGGCTTGCTGTCAGCCGGTCCTGCGGGAGCTTCCCCGTCTTTGGCCATTACTTCAGTCCGTCATTACGCCGCGTGACGATAGCACCCCTAGATACGCCAACTTTCGGGCGATTCAATCACCATTGAAGCGATCCATTAACGATAAAACCGTTTATTTTTTGAGAATTTCAAGGAGGGTCCGTCCCATGGCCGCCGGTGTTGGAGAAACGGCGATGCCTGCCGATTTCATGGCGTCGATTTTCGCCGCCGCCGTGTCGTCAGCGCCGGAAACAAGCGCTCCGGCATGCCCCATGCGGCGTCCAGGCGGCGCCGTAACGCCCGCAATGAAGCCAACAGTCGGCTTCTTGATCTTGTGGGACGCGAGGAACTTCGCCGCATCAGCCTCCGCAGAACCACCGATTTCGCCGATCATGATGATCGAATGGGTCTCGTCATCGTGAAGGAACATATCGAGGATTTCGATGAAATCCGTGCCCTTCACCGGGTCGCCGCCGATCCCGACGCAGGTCGACTGGCCTAATCCGGCCATGGTGGTCTGATGAACCGCCTCATAGGTCAGCGTGCCGGAACGCGAGATTACGCCGACATGACCCTTGCGGTGGATATGGCCGGGCATGATGCCGATTTTGCACTCATCCGGCGTGATGACGCCAGGGCAGTTCGGACCCACGAGCCGGGTCTTTGAGCCGTCAAGCGCCCGCTTGACCTTGACCATGTCGAGGACCGGAATGCCCTCGGTGATGCAGATGGCGAGAGGAATTTCGGCGGCGATCGCCTCAAGGATCGAATCCGCCGCAAACGGGGGCGGCACATAGATCACGGTGGCGTCAGCCCCGGTTTTCTCCCGCGCCTCGGCGACCGTATCGAACACCGGCAGCGTCTTGCCTTTGGCAGGCTCGCCCGCCTCCCAGATCGAGCCGCCCTTGCCCGGCGTCACGCCGCCGACCATTTTGGTCCCGTAGGCGATCGCCTGTTCGGTGTGGAATGTGCCGGTCTTTCCGGTCAGGCCCTGGCAGATGACCTTGGTGTTCTTGTCGATCAAAATAGACATTTGAGAGGTTTCTCTTGAGGCGGAAGGTATTGGGCCTCTAGTAACCAAGGCCCCGCTGCGCCGCAATGGCCGCCGCCGCATTTCTCGGGAACTTTGGCGAGCAATCGCCTGTTTCCGCCCTATTCCCGTCAGGCTCCCGCTCAATGCATGAAAATAAGAATGCGATACTCGAAGGCGCCATGAGGGCGGGATATGGCGCCCGCGGCTTTGTTTATCTGACAATCGGTATGCTGGCGGTGTTCGCCGCCGTGAATGGCGGGGAAGCAGAAGGCTCTATCGGGGCGCTCAATTATCTTTCAAAACAGCCATTTGGCGTTGCCCTGGTCGGCGGGGTGGCGGTTGGGTTTTTCGCTTTCGCCCTGTGGCGCTTCACCGACGCGGCGCTTGATCTGGAAAATGAGGGCGATCATGCGCGCGGGGCCGGCTCCAGGATGACAAAAGTTTTCTCCGGCGCCGCGCATCTTTTTTTATGCGCCACAGCCGTCACCATCATGATCCGCGGCATCAAGGCCGAACACAACTCCGCCGCCAACTGGAGCGCGGCGGTGATGAGCGCTCCGTTCGGCCGCTGGGCGGTGGCGCTGGCCGGAATCATCGCCATCGGGGTGGGCCTCTATTTTTTCTTCAAATCCGGCGCGCGGACATATCGCGACGATTTGCGTGAAACGACCATAACCAGGTGCCTGGCGCCATTCGTGAGATTCGGCCTGGCGGCGCACGGATTTGTGCTGCTGATCATTGGCGGCATGGTGACCTATGCGGGCTGGACCACCAATCCCGACCGCGCTGTGGGCTTGGGCGAAGCGCTGGCGCTATTGGAGACCCAACCTTTCGGACGCACGCTGTTGGGCCTCGCCGGGGCGGGCATGGTCGCCTTCGCCGTCTATTGCTTTGTCCTTGCCGTTTATCGCGTGCCCCTGACCATCACGCGGAAAGACCTGCCAGAGTCCCTTTCGTAAAAGGCATGTGGCGCAATCGCCACGAAATTGTCATGGAACAGTCTCGCGCACGCAACATTTAGCCCTCAGAGAGGCCGCGCTGAAAGCTAATTGCTTTAAAGCCCCTCCGACTTAAGCCGCGCGGTATGCCCGCGCGGCTTTTTTTCTTTCAAGCGCCAAGGTCGGGCAAATCGGTTTTGGTACGCTCGGAGACATGCTCGCCCGTGTTCACCGTGCCGGCGTTTTCGATCAACATGATCCAGCATTCCTGTTCAGCGACCGGCATATGCTCAACCCCGGCGGGAACCGTGATGAAGTCGCCCTCCCCCATCTCCACATCCCATTCCTTATCACTGGCGCGGAAGCGCATGGTGAAGGCGCCCTTTACGACGAAGAAAGCTTCCTCAACCCCGTCGTGACGATGCCATTCAAAGGCGCCTTCGATCTTGGCGAGGCGCACCTCCTGACCGTTCACACGCGCGGCGATATGCGGCGACCATTGCTCGCCGATACGATCAAAAGCGGTTGGAATATTGATCTTCTGCAAGGGAGCCTCCGTTTCGGACAAAATATAAAAGCACGGCTGCATTTGCGGAACAAATCACGTCGCTGACTGTTGGCTAAACGTCATTGAAAAAAAGGAGGATCACTATGCCGACAGCAGCCGGACATACAACCGCTATTCGCGCCTCGCGCGTCATCGGCACGCCCGTATACAATACGACAGGCGACCAGATCGGCGAAATCGAAGACGTCATGCTCGACAAGACAACGAACAACATCATGTTTGGCGTCGTTGGTTTTGGCGGCTTTCTTGGCATCGGTGAAAAATATCATCCGATCCCATGGGCGAGCCTCGACTATCAAAAGGAAAAGGGCGGCTATATCGTGCCTTATTCCAAAGAACAGCTTGAAAAGGCGCCGTGCGATTCCCTGCATGAGCTGACCGAGAATGACGGTCTTGGCTTCCGTGACGCCGCTTATGATTATTACAAAGCGGAGCGTTATTGGGTTTAAACCCTTAGCGCCGAG
>JAUIEG010000299.1 GCA_030428745.1 Alphaproteobacteria bacterium | reverse complement strand
GCACGACGCGTCCCCCCTCCTGATCGATCAGGATCGGCGCATCCTCACGACCGACACACTCGCGCAACTCGTCGCAATGAGCGCGGATCTGGTCAGCGCTTTCGCAATGGCGCGCAAAGAGAATGAACCCCCAAGGATCAATGTCCTTGAAGAAAGCCCGCTCCTCATCAGAGAGGCGCGGGCCTTCGCAATCAAAGACAGCGGCTGTGGGCATGACGCAACGAGCCCCTCGCCTAGAGCGACTTGATCAGGCAGTCCTGTCCACGCTCTTTAAGGTCAGCGCAGTAGGCTTTCGCCGCATCAGAAGAGCTGAACGGCCCCACGCGCAGGCGGTGATAATCAGTGCCATTCACGGTCGCCTGTTCAACGTCCGGCGACTTGCCGTTGAGAAAATCGCCGAGCTTGGTTTGCATCCGGCCCCATTGCGCCATGGCTTCGTCATTGGAGCGGAAAGCGCCGACCTGCACCACATGGGTGCCGGAGCGGGCGCCAGCCGATACGCCCGACGACGTCGAAGAGGAGGACGACGATGCTGGCGCAGCCGGAACGGATGGTTTGACGCTGACGGTCGGCGGCGCAGTATCGCGCGGCTCTTCCGCCGTCGGATTATTGTCGAGCGCTTCGGCGTCCTGCGCCTGAAGGCTGGCGAGGCGATCTTCAACCTCGTCGCTGACATCGGCGGCCGCCTGTTCCGCTTCCGCCGCAAGTGCGCCGATTGTGTCTTCGGCGGTGCGGCTCACCGGCTCTTCCGGACCTTCAGCCAGCGTCGTCACCGGATCGCCGGCCTCGCCATCGAGCGCGTCATAGACTTCGCGGTCGGCAACCGGCGTGCCGTCTTCAGCGGTTTCGATCTTGATGGGTTCGGGATCAGCGGCGACGTAAGGCGTTTCGATGGCGCCGCCGTCGCGGCCCACTTTCATGCCCTGCTTGTAAGCGATCCACACGACCGACACGAATGCGCCGATCATGACGATGCCCATGATCAGGACAGCAAAGCCCGACAGCCCGCGATCTTCTTCATCTTCGTCGAACTCGTCATATTCCTGATAGTCTTCTTCGAAGGCTTCTTCTTGTGCTGCATTCGCCATGTCTTAAACCGCTCCTTAAGCGCCGTATGAAATGCGCCCCGTCTCATCTGGACTTTTGTTCGCTTGCGCCAGCGCCGCACCGGCGCCAACCCAAAAGTTTTTCACCGGCCCGGCTCCACGAAAGAACGCCGCCGAATCGTTGTTCCGGCGCATTCTAGCACTCCCGGCCACGGGAGTCGCAGCTTTAGCCGTCAAATTCGACGCCAAAAAGGCGGCGATATTCCCTGACGGCGTATCGGTCCGTCATCCCGGCGATGTAATCGCAAACCGCCCGGGCGCGGCGCGCTTCGGACCCGCCCTCATAACGCTCACGCCATTCCGGCGGCAACGTCTCCGGTTCGGTGAAGAACAAGTCGAACAAAGATTTAATGATTCTCTTCGCCTGGCTGCGGGCGCGATTGACCTTGTAATGGCGATACATGTTTTCGTGGAGGAAAGACCGCAAGCCGCCAAGGTCCTTCTCCACACTTGTGGAAAACGCGCAATAGGCGCTGGAGGCACGGCGCACCTCGTCAGCCGAGGATGGCGGATTGGCCGCAAGACGTTTTTTCGTCTCGGCGAGCACGTCCTCGACCATGGCGCCGATGAGGTCAGACACGGCCTCCGCGATCAGGATGTCGCGCGGGACTTTAGGATATTTCGCCTCCGCCGAGCGAATGGCCGGGCCCACCAGCGGCAGGTCGCGCGCTTCGGAAAAACCAAAGAGCCCGGCGCGCAGGCCGTCATCCACGTCGTGATTGTTGTAAGCGATATCGTCGGCGATGGCCGCGACCTGCGCCTCCAGCGACGCATAAGTGTCGAGCCAGAGGTCGTGGTTCGCGGCGTATTCGACGATGGCGGCCGGCAGCGGCTCTTTCTTGCGCGCCAAGGCGCCGGTCAGCGGGCCATTATGTTTGACGACGCCTTCCAGCGTTTCCCAGGTGAGATTGAGCCCCTCAAAGGCGGCGTGGCGGCGTTCGAGCTTGGTGAGGAGCCTCAAGGTCTGCGCATTGTGATCGAAACCGTCAAAAGGCTTCATGCACTCGACCAGCACATCCTCGCCCGTATGGCCGAAAGGCGGATGGCCGAGATCATGGGCGAGCGCCAGACATTCCGCGAGGTCTTCATCGAGTTGAAGCGCGCGCGCCAGCGTCCGCGCGATCTGGGCGACTTCGAGCGAATGGGTCAGGCGCGTGCGGTAGTGGTCGCCCTCATGGGAGATGAACACCTGGGTCTTGTGCTTGAGGCGGCGGAAGGCGACGGCGTGGATCACCCGGTCGCGGTCGCGCTGGAACGGCGTGCGGCCCCGGCTCTCGGCTTCGGGGTGTAGACGGCCCCGCGTCTGCTCCGCCCGGGCCGCGTAAGGGGCCAGCGGCGCCGGGAACGCCATGGGGCCCTCTTTGCCTGAATCGGCGCCATAGGCCCCGTCAGGCATGTTTTCAGTGATTTGACCCTGTAATCGCAAAATACCGCTCCGCTTCCGCCAGAAAGCTTCTGGAACGCCTTGTCCGCCGATTCCGTTAACAAGGCTCCCCCGCACATATAGGGAATCTACACGCAATTGCGCGAATTTCTGGGGCTATGCCCCCTCGAAATCCGGGCGTTAAGCCCCTATTTTGAAGGAAACCGTAGAGTGAGCCTTATGACCGTCACCGAAGCCACGCCCGTTACCGTATCGGACCGCGCCGCCAAGCGCATCGCCGCGATCCTCTCCAAAGAGCCCGCAGGCGCCATGCTGCGCGTCGCGGTCGAAGGCGGCGGCTGCTCAGGCTTTCAGTACAAGTTCGATATTGTGACGGATCGCGAGGATGACGACCTCATCCTCGACGCTGACGGATATTCCGTACTCGTCGATTCCGTCTCCGTCGACTATATGGCGGGCTCCGTGATCGACTTCTCCGACGAGCTGATCGGCGCGGCGTTCAAGATCGAAAACCCGAACGCTACAGCGGCGTGCGGCTGCGGGACGAGTTTTAGTTTGTGAGTTGGCGCTTCTTTCTTGGCCGAATGCTATCGCCTTGGACCTCAGACCGCGACCCGCGTCAGATCGCCTCTAATCAGCAGCTCAATTCCAGACACTGGCGCACTGTAAAAATGCTCCGCGCACTCACTGATGACTTGCGCTATGAGCTACAAAAAGCGCCCCAGGGTTACTTCCGCTTTGTGGAATGGAAATTACGCCCTCGCAAAAAACGCAAGACCAGTCTGGAACAAGAATGGCGTCAAACACATCACTCGGGAATTTATGATACAATTGAGGCGGTTGAACGCTCTGCAAGAAGTTTCACGAAACTGGAGCTTGTAATCGCCGAAAAAGATCGTTTTTCCGCCGGCATCGATTCCGAAAATCAATAGTCGCCCCTTCTATTCCCCGCTATCCTCCTCACACAAACCATAGGGAGGCGAAAATGCGGAAAGTCATTCTACTCGGCGCGGCGGCGCTGGCGTTAGGCGCGTGCAAGACAACATCGAATATGGCCGAAGATTCGCAAGCCGCGCTTGAAGAGGCCAACAAGACCAAAGCGCTTTACTGCATGGATCTTCTTTTTAACCAGAAGAACATCGACGCCGCACGCACCGAATGCTGGGGCGAGACCTATATCCAGCATAACCCTTATGCACCCGATGGACCGGAAGCGCTGTTCGCCTTCATGACGCCCTTCCTTGAAGCGAACCCCGACGCCGCCATCCACATCAAGCGCGTCGCGGCCGAAGGCGACCTCGTCTGGATTCACTACAACAACAAGCCGACGCCGGACGCGCTCGGCATGGCGGTCGTCGATATCCTGCGCATGGAAGACGGGAAGTTCGTTGAGCATTGGGACGTCGTGCAGCAGGTGCCGGAAGACTCCGCGAATGACAACACGATGTTTTAGATCTGCGTCGAGGCTAACTGCTCTTTCTCTTCCCCCGTTTACGGGGGAAGTGCCGAGCCCAAAAGGGCGAGGCGATGGGGGCTCACCCCCTCCGTCAGCTTCGCTGACACCTCCCCCGCAAGCGGGGGAGGAGAAACTTCCCGAAAGCTAAAAATAAAACGCTACCGGTTCGCGCCGGCGATGATCGGCGCGAGATCGCTCCAGTGTTTTTCAAGCGCGGCTTTCATCTCGCGATAGCCGTTGGCGACGGCGATATCGTATTTCTTCCAGTCCCTGAGTTCGACGCCCGGCACCGGCGGCGTCACCATAATGTCGGCCGGGCGCGGCGTTTCCGTATGTTCGCGGCGCGCCGTCGCTGAACGCATCAACAGGGAAATGATCGGCGGCGCGGCGCCGAAGCCGTGATTGGCGACCCAGGAGAAAAAGCCCGGCGGATCGCGAAACGCCTCGATGTCGATCATGCCTTCGCGCGCCACATCGACGCCGATGGTGAGGCCGCGAT
>JAUIEG010000298.1 GCA_030428745.1 Alphaproteobacteria bacterium | reverse complement strand
GAAAGCCGCGGGTTCTCCATCCCCCCGAACGGAAAGCTCGGCGGCAGGACAATCTGGTCATACCGGCCCCAGCGGTACGGCCCGTATAACGCCTCAATCGCCTCCTCCATCTTCGGCGTGTCTTCGAACTCTTTGGCCGAAGCGTCGAGAATATAATCCTCTGCATAAACGCCCATTTTGTCGCTGATCGCCTTGAATTCGATATCGCCGATCGCCAGCGCCAAAAGATAGGACGGAATCGGCTGCGACATACGGAAAGAATAATCACCGTCGCGGTCGCCGCTTTCGTCCTGACGCGCGCTCATCACGGCCAGAAGCTGCGGCGGCGTCGTAATATGCGCGTCATAGGTGATGCGCACTGCGGGCGTATCCTGCAGCGGGATCATGGTGCGCGCGTGGATCGCTTGAAGCTGCGTGAAGAGAAAGGGATGCTCCTTGCCCGCCGTCTGTTCCGGCGACAGCCACTGAATGCCTTCGGCCTCCGGGCTGGTGGCGTAGGTGACGCGCACCTGATCTGCGCCTTCCGGCAGCGTAATCGCAAAGCGCGAGCCCAGCACTTCATCATCGGGCCCCATAGTGTACCCGGCGGTGAGCCAGTCGCCGCCCACATGCGCCTCAACCATTTCAATCGAAAGATCATTGGCGTCGAGCACCAGCGTGTCGGCGCCGGATTTCTCGCGTTCGAAGTCGAGCGTCGCCGCGCCGGAGATCACCTTGGCGTCAAAGTCCACATTGAGATCGAGATCCACATGGGTGACCCGGACTTCGTTGTAATTGGCGTAACTGAACTTGTCGGCGGCGTCTTCAGCGGTAGCGGCATGCCAGACGGCTTCGGCTTCCTCGCCGGGCTCGGTCGAGCTGGCGTCGTCTTCGATATAGGTCGTTTCGTCGTCCGTTTCGCCGCCGCCGGAACAGGCCGCCAGAACGGCGAAGGAGGCGGATGCAAGCAACAAACGGGGCAATGACATGGGCGACAGTCCTTATGATGTAACTGAACTTGGCCGGACCCTAGCGGCGCCCCAATAGCGGGGCAAGCAGCGAGGGCTAGGCGTTGCGCCGCAGCCGCATTATGATGCTCAAAAGCCTTGATAATTCCAGGGCAGACGAAGATCGCGGCAGGGGCGCCGCAAGGGGAGATATCACAGTATGGCTGGTCCAACACCGGGCGGCTCCGCATCGCCGCAATGGTCGTCGCGTTTCGCTTTTCTCATGGCGTCCATCGGCTCCGCCGTGGGGCTCGGCAATCTCTGGCGCTTTCCGTTTCAGACCGGACAGAATGGCGGCTCGGCTTTTGTCTTCATCTATCTGCTATGCGTGGTCTTCGTCGCCTACCCGATTCTGGTGGGCGAACTCGCGATCGGGCGCCACAAGGGCCTTTCCGCAGTCGGCTCCACCAGTCAGCTTGCCAAGGATATCGGCAAGTCTGCCAATTGGGGAATTGTCGGATGGGTCGGCATCATCGCCGCCTTTCTGATCGTCTCCACCTATAGCGTTATTGCGGGCCAAGTCGCCGCCTATTCGCTGATGGCGTTTCTCGGCGAGTTCGCTGGGCGCGATCCGCTCGCAGCCGCAACCGCCACCTCTCTTTATGACGGGCCCTGGATGGCCTTTGGCTGGCATGCGGCGTTCATGGCGCTCACCGTCTTCATTGTCGCCCAGAACATTCAGGCGGGCATCGAAAGGGTCTGCACCATTCTCATGCCAGCCTTCTTCGTGATGCTGGCGCTCCTGTGCGTCTATGCGCTTTCCACCGGCGCGGCGGCGGAAACGGTCGACTATCTATTCTCGCCGCGCTTTTCGGAACTGACGCCGAGCATCGTTCTTGCAGCGCTGGGACAAGCGTTCTTTTCCATCGGCGTCGGCGGCGCGATCCTTATGACCTACGGATCGTTCCTGCCGAAGGATGTGAATATCGGCGCCAATGCGGGCATCATCGCCGGGGCCGACACGATCGTCGCCGTGCTTGCGGGCCTGATGATCTTCCCAATCGTCTTCGCAAACGGGCTCGATCCGGCCGCGGGCGCGGGGCTCATTTTCGGCGCACTGCCCGCGGTTTTCTCCGGCATGCCCGGCGGCTCCATTCTTGGCGGCGTCTTTTTCCTGCTCGCCCTTGTCGCCGCGATTACTTCATCGATCTCGCTGCTTTTGGGCATCACCATGGTCGGCGTCGAACAATTAAAATTCTCCCGCACCGTCTCCGCCATGCTCTTCGGCGTTGGCGCCTTGGCGATTGGCGCCGTCTCGATCTTCGCGCCCAGCACGGCGCCATGGATCGATTTTATTTCCGGCAGCGTCATGCTGCCCCTTGGAGGTCTTCTCGTCGCGGTCTTTGCCGGGTGGATCGCGCCCCGCGCCAATATGCGCGAGGAGCTGCGCAACACCAGCGAGGGCGTATTCCGTTTCTGGCGATTCTTCACCCGCTATGCGGCGCCGGTGGCGGTCTTCATTATTCTGGTGCTGGGCGTCGATGCACAGTTCAACCTCGGGATCAACGCAGCGATCTCGAGCATGACGGGCGGCTAATCGATGCGTCCATAATCGAGCCAGTTCGCAATCGGCGTCACGTCGCCCACAACAGGTTCGGCTAAAGGTTCAATCAATTTGAGCCCATTCATCGCGTTCGCGAAGTAGACAACGCCGTCGCGGCTCGATGTGTTGAACGCCGCGAAAGCCTTGAATTGCTCATTGTCGCCCCAGTGGAAATAGACAGGCGCATCGCCTGAGGTCTGAACGCCCCAGCCAAGCGCCCATGAAATATCGTCGCCGTCTGTCGGCGATTGCGGGCGCAGCATTTCGCTGCGCGCCGCCTCGCTCATCCCGCCGCCCTCGCAGAGATGCGTGAGAAACCGCGCATAATCTTCCGCATTGGTGAGCACCGAATAAGCGGCGCCGGCGCGCGGGGATGGTTTCACGGCGCGTCCCTTTTCCTTGGTCCCGTCTTGGTCATGACCAAATGCAAACGCCGCAGAGCCCGACGCGGAGAGTGACGTTTTCGGCATCACATCGCCCAAGCGTTGTTCGAAAAGGTCGTCGAGACTCTTACCGGTTTTCGCTTCGACAAAGGCTTGCAGCAATTGATAAGCCTCACCGGAATAACCGAACTTTGTATCGGGCGGATTTTTGAACGCAATCTCGCCCCAGGTCTCCTGATCGAGCGGATCGCTCGCCCAGTTGGGAAAACCGGAGCGATGTTCAAGAATGATGCGCGGCGTCAGTTTGGCGTAGGCTTGCCTGTCGGTGACGCGCGGATAGTCGAAGCTCGCCGCCAGCGGTTCATCAAGATCGATGACGCCTTCATCCACCAGTTGATTGACGATCACGGAAAAGATCGTCTTGGTCAGCGACGCGCCTTCGAAGATTGTGTCAGGATCGACTGCTTCACCGGTCTCGACGTCTGCAACGCCGTAATAGGAGACATCGCTGAGTTCGCAGTCGTCGATGGTCGCGATGGCGAGGCCGGGAACATTGGCGGCGGTCATGAGGGACGGAATGTCAGGCGCGGAAGTCCCGCCTGGGGGCGCCTGTTCCCCGGCGTTGCAGGCCGTAAGGCTGAAGATTGCGGCAAGCGTACCGATTGTCCTGATGCTCATGTCGCCCCGCTCCCTCAAAACACGTCTCAGGAGTTTCGCGGGTAGCCAGAACGAAGGCAATTCGGTTCGTCGCACCCGTTGAACGCTTTGTCAGGCTGCGCTCGTTGTCGCCTCGTCCTTGCGGAGCTCGCGCAACTCGCGGGTCAGGAACCAGCTTAACGCGGTGCGGATGGCGGTCAGAAGCGCGAGAATATAAAGCTCGTCGAGGGTGCGCCGCAGGATGGTGAAGAGAATGTCGGCGACGATCAGGAATTCCAGCGCCGCCAGAATATAACCGCCGAGCGACACCCGCGCATGACGGAAGATGCCGCCTTCAGGACTCTTCCCGCGCGACAGGATTTCACCGCCAATCAGCATGGTGAAGCGCACGGCGCCGAAAATCAGGATCAGCGCGGCGACGAGTTCAATGGCGCGCGCGGCGTATTCAAGGCCGAGGGTCCAGATGGATGTGAAACCTTCCATCAGGCTGGGCCTACTCCTTCGCCTCTGTCTCCAGCGCCAGCGCGTGAAGCTCGCCGCCCATGCGGCCTTTCAGGGCGCGATAGACAAGCTGATGCTGTTGCACACGCGACTTGCCGTTGAAGGCGGAGGAGATGATGCGCGCACGCCAGTGATCATTGTCGCCGGCGAGGTCTTCCAGTTCGATCTCGGCGTCAGGCAGCGCGTCTAGGATCAGCTTTTTGATGTCGTCTCCAGCCATGGGCATGGGTGTCGTCTCCTGCTTTAGCGGCCCCTTCATGTAGTCAGGCAGCGCAGATTCAAAAATATCAGACAAATCAAGCAGCGACAGCGCGTCCCTGCCGTCGAGGAGCAGGTCCGGCCCGCCGAAACGGCCGATTTTCGACGCCTGCACGCCCGCC
>JAUIEG010000297.1 GCA_030428745.1 Alphaproteobacteria bacterium | reverse complement strand
TTTCTTCATACTCTTCGATTTGCAGATCGAGACGGCGGCGCGCAGCTTCACTCTCCGTCAGGCTGGCGCCGAGATCCTGTTCGATCAGCATGTTGAGGACGGCGTCAACGACGGCGCGGGCGATTTTTGGATCGCTGTTCTTGTAGGAGATGATGAAATACATCTCCCGCGGGCTCTCAATATTGATCTGGCCAGCCACCCAATCGACCATGCCTTGCATTTTGGCGCGGCGTTCGAGGGGGGAACGCGCCTCAATCGTTTTGTCGAGGCCGGAGCGCAGGATGATTTCCTCTACATTTGGCCGCGTCAGAAGCTGGAGGCGCATGACCTCGACGCGCCGGGAATAATCCGGGCGCGCCGTGAAGCCATTGAGCACGGGTTCGAGAATCGTTTCCGTTTGCACGAAGACCTGCGCGCGCGACTCATACTTGTCGGGTATGAGCCACACCGCGAGCCAGCCGAGGAGCGCTGCGGCCCAAGCCACAGCGATCACCAACCAGCGCCTGCGCCAGAGCCCGTTAAGGCTGCGCAGAACCGGTTGCGGCAGATCGGAAAACTTAAACACTACTGCTTTCCCCAAACCCCTCGGGCGTTCCCTTTAAAGAACGCTTTCCGGGATCAAAATGACGTCGCCCGGCAGGACCGGTACGTTCGCTGAAATATTGCCTTTGCGCAGGAGATCATCGAGGCGAATGCGATAGGACTGACGGTCTTCGCCTTGCCCGCGGATCAGCACCGCTTTGTTGCCTGCGGCAAATTCGGTGAGGCCCCCAACAGCGACCATGACATCGAGAACGGTCATGCCGGCCTGATAGGCGAGGGCGACTGGCTGCTGCGCTTCCCCGAGGACACGCACCTGCTGGTCATAAGTCGATGAGAAGTCGCTGACGATGACGGTCACTTCCGGCGTGCGTACATATTCACGCAGGACGCCCTCAAGATCGTTAGCGAGCTTTGACGGAGTTTTACCGGCGGCGACCATGTCCTCGACCAGAGGCGTCGAAATGCGGCCATCCGGGCGCACCGTCACATTGGTCGAAAGCTCCGGCGCCCGCCAGACAAAGATTTCAAGCTTGTCGAGCGGCCCGATAAGATAGTCCGGAGCCGTCGCGGCGGCCTCGGACGTATTTGCCGGCGCGGCGGCGAGTTTCTCTCCGCCAAGGCCCACGGCGCTACAGGCGGACAGGGCCATGGCTGCGCCGACCGCGGCCAGGATGCGGAAATTATCGAGAATATTCATCATGTTCATCACCTCAATGGCGCCAATGCGCGTCAGGCCGGCGCGGAAGCCTCAGAAATCGCACGTCAGTTTAAAGGCAACGCAAAATCTTTGCCATGCCTCCCCCTTGCGCTGCGCCATGCAAAACCTTGGAATCCTTGGGTCCGGGCGGTTTCACAGCCAGCCTTTCATTCCCTGATTCCGCGAAAGTCAGTAACCTTAAAGGGTTTTATCGGCTGCCCAGCCCGAACAGGGCGACCCTGACGGTCATCAGAACAATCAGGAGGTCCAGGAATGGGGAAGAATGCCGGATATAGTAAAGGTCGTAGCGAAGCTTGTTGCGGGCGCCCGCGACAGAGGCGGCGTATTCATATTTGACCTGCGCCCATCCAGTGATTCCCGGTTTGACCAGATGGCGGCAATGATAGAGCGGAATCTCCTGCTCGAGTTCGCGCACGAATTCGGGACGCTCCGGCCGCGGGCCGACAAAGCTCATTTCGCCGCGTAAAACGTTGATCGCCTGTGGAATTTCGTCGATCCTGAATTTGCGCAAAATCGACCCGACGCGCGTGATTCTATTGTCTTTCACGGCGGCGTATTGGGGGCCGTTTGCTTCGGCGTCAGCGATCATGGAGCGGAATTTGAAAACCTCGAATTCCTTGCCCCCCAGGCCCACCCGGCGCTGGCGGTATAGAACCTGCCCGTGACTGTCGAGCTTGATTGCAATGGCCGTTAAAACTAGGAGCGGCGCCAAAAACGCCAGCAAACCAAGGCTCAAAGCAATGTCGAGCCCGCGCTTGATGGCGGCGGAGAAGGGCGTGCGACCCCGTTTTGCGGCGTTTTCGATCTCATCCCAATGAGCGGTCTCGAGATTTAGCGCTTCACCGGAGGATGGGAGCGGACCAGGATTCTGCTCGCGCCTCTCCGTCGTCGCGTCGCGGTAAAGCGCGGTGCGATTACGGTCGCGGCGCGACGCTGGTCTGAGTGCATAGCCGGTCGCTGCAGCGCATACAGCCGCAGCGGCCAGCGCAATGGCGCTATAAAAGAACATTCCCCCAGTTCCATTTTGCGGAGGCGCGCCCCCGGCAGTCCCGATGTCCCAAAATTCGACAGTCGACACTGTTTCCGCATAATGCATGCCTAACGAAAAGTTAAGAAATTTATTGTGACAAGACCGAGAATGAGCGGCGTTTCGCGCGAGGAAAGCGCTTTATGCAGGGCTCAACGGCTCAGAAAAGCGATGATGGCGATCCAGATTCCACCCGAGATTGCAAACCAGACGGAAATGCAAGCAAGGGCCGGGAGCCGCTCTTTCTCTGCCGGTGCGGTGCGCACCAAATTGGCGTGGGTTGCGAGAGGCATCTGTTCCATTCCGGGTCAGTCGTGTGGTGAGCTTAACCGGACAGTGAACAAAGAAATGTTAATGAGGGTTCCCATCAGCAGCGCGTTCGGAGGCGACTGGCGACGAGCGGCGCCTCCACTTCACAATCCACGACGCTGAACGGCGTGAGGTCCATGCGCATTCTTTTGTTCTCCACGCTTTATCCGAACGGCGCCCGTCCGGCGCATGGCGTTTTTGTGGAGAACCGCCTTGCCGCTTACTGTCAGAAGTATGAGGCGGACGTAAAAGTGATCGCCCCGGTTCCGTGGTTTCCCTTCCAACACGGAGCGTTTGGAAAATATGCAGACTTCGCGCGTGCGACACTGCGTGAGACCCGCAACGGATTTGAGGTTTTTCATCCGCGTTATCTGATTGCGCCAAAACTCGCGATGCATATGGCCCCGGCGTCATTGACGAGGTGTCTGCGAAAGGCGGCGCGTGAACTGATCGATAGCGGATGGGATTTCGACTTTATCGATGCTCATTATTTTTATCCTGACGGCGCCGCTGCGGCGCAGATTGCGCGTGAACTTGATAAGCCTTTCGTAATCACGGCCCGCGGCACCGATGTCACCTTGCTGCCGTCTTTCGAGAGGCCCCGACGCATCATTCAGGATACGGCGCAACGCGCTGACGCGATTATCACCGTGGCGTCGTCGTTGAAGCAGGAGCTTGTCCGGCTGGGCGCGCCTGAGCAAAAAATTTCCGTTTTGCGTAATGGCGTCGATCTTAAGAAATTTGCGCCGTTAGACCGTGAGCGGGAACGGCGCATCCTCGGTGTGGAGGGGCTCGTGCTGGCGAGCGTAGGGCATTTGATTGAACGCAAGGGCCACGGTCTTGTTATTGATGCGCTGGAATCGCTGCCGGGCGCGACCTTGTTGATTGCCGGAGAGGGCCCGTTAGAGGCGTCACTCAAAAGCCGGGCTGCAGCGGCGGGCGTTTCTGATCGCGTACGATTTTTGGGGGAGGTTGGTCATCACGAATTGCGCAGCATCTACGCGGCGGCGGATGTGTTGGCGCTGGCTTCTTCGCGCGAAGGCTGGCCGAATGTGTTGCTTGAGGCCATGGCATGCGGGACGCCTTGCATTGCGACTGACGTTGGAGGATCGGGTGAAGTCATCGCCGCGCCGGAGGCGGGGCGTCTTGTCGCGGAGCAAAGCCCTGGAGCGATCGCTCGCGAAGTAAAGGCGCTATTGGCCGCGCCGCCCGGCCGCAAGCAGACAAGGGCGTATGCGGAGCGTCATTCCTGGGATGAAACCGCTGACGGCATGCACCGGATTTTTGATGAGTTGACCGATAAGACGGCGGCGGCGAAATCGGTGAAGACTGCGCCCCTAAACGTCAAAAATGATGCTTACAGACCGCGTCTGATTGTGACAGTGGATACGGAAGAAGCGTTCGACTGGTCGCGTTTTGACGATGCGGGCTGGCGGGTTTGCGATCCGTCCGGCGTCGAGCGCTTTCAGGCGCTTTGTGAGGACGCAGGCGCCCGACCGATTTATTTTCTCACCTTGCCGATGATGGAAGACGAGAAAACCGCAGCGCTGTTCAAGGTTCTTCATGCGCGCGGGCGCGCTTTCTTCGGCCTTCATCTCCATCAATGGGTGACGCCGCCAGGCGACTATTGGGGCGAGTTCTATTCCTTCCAGAAAAATCTCCCCCGCGACGCGCAGCGCCAAAAATTGAAAACGCTTGCGCAGGCTTATGAAAATCTCTTTGGCGAAAAAGCGCACACTCATCGCGCCGGGCGCTATGGGATTTCCAAGGGATGTTACGGATTACTGGCGGAAATTGGGATCGAACAGGATTTCAGCCCGAGCGCGGGATTTGACTTTTCTGGCCGAGGCGGCCCGGATTTCTCATCCGTGTCCAATCGTCCCTTCACGACTTCTAACCAGG
>JAUIEG010000296.1 GCA_030428745.1 Alphaproteobacteria bacterium | reverse complement strand
TTTCGCGCGCTTGCCGCCGCAGGACGCATGGCGCTGTCGAACTATATCGCCCAGACAATCATCGCGAATTTGATCTTCAGCGGGGTGGGGCTCGGGCTCTATGGCGCGATGGACCGGGCGCAGGTCTACCTCTTGATGATTGCCATATGGATCGCCCAGCTCACTTTCTCCATGTGGTGGCTTTCCCGGTTCCGGTTCGGGCCGCTGGAATGGGTCTGGCGCTGCCTCACCTATGGCCGCCGTCAGCCCTTTAGAAAACCGTCCGCGCCTGCTGACAAGGGAATCGCGCTCTAGTAGACATCGCCCCAGCGAATTTAGAAGGAACGCCGTCTCATGAAGTTTTTCGTCGACACCGCCGAAATCAGCGAAATCAAGGCCCTCCTGCCCACCGGCCTTGTGGACGGAGTGACAACCAATCCGAGCCTGATCATGAAGTCTGGCCGCGATATCCGCGAAGTGACGGCGGAAATCTGCGCGCTCACGCCGGGGCCGGTGAGCGCCGAGGTGACGGCGATCGAGGCTGACAAGATGATCAGCGAAGGCAAGTCGCTGGCCAAGATCGCGGACAATGTGGTCGTAAAGCTTCCCTTGACCCTTGACGGGCTCATCGCCTGCAAGGCGCTGACATCAGAAGGGATCAACACCAATGTGACGCTCTGTTTCTCGGCGAACCAGGCGCTGCTCGCGGCGAAAGCCGGCGCCAGCTTCATCTCGCCGTTCATTGGCCGTCTCGACGACATCAATGTCGACGGCATGGAGCTGATCCGCGATATTCGTGTGATCTATGACAATTACGATTTCCGGACGGAAATTCTGGCCGCCTCGATCCGGTCAGCCAATCATGTGAAAGACTCTGCGCTCGCCGGCGCCGATGTGGCGACCGTACCGCCCGGAGTTTTGAAATCCCTCGTCAATCATCCGCTTACAGATAAAGGGTTGAAAGCCTTTCTGGATGACTGGGCGAAAACCGGCCAGAAAATCCTTTAAGGCCATATATGACCAACATGGATAACCAGGTCGATCGCGGCGAGGCAGATGCGGGCCCGCCCTTCGTCTTCGGTTTCGGCTTCAAGGATGGCGTCGCGTCGGAAATGCGCTGGGAGGATCTCGCCTCGCATGCGCCCGACTATGACTTCATCTGGCTGCATCTCAACATGTTGAACGATGAAGCGCGGGACTGGATCGGGGCGCAGCGCGATATTCCTTATGCCGCCGCCTCCGCCTTGCTGGCGGGTGAAACGCGCCCGCGGGTCACCGGCTTTGAAAATGGGCTGGTCGTCAACCTTCGCGGCGTTAACTTGAATGAAGGCGCGGAGCCGGAAGACATGGTGTCGATCCGGGTCTGGCTCACAAAGAAGATAATGGTGACGACCCGCCGGCGTCGCCTCAAGGCGGCGCAGGATGTGCGCGCCGATATCAACGCTGGCGCAGTCATCGATAACACCGGCGCGCTCCTTGCGCGCATCGCCGCCAAGCTTACTCATCGCGCCGAACCCTATGTTCTCGAAATTGAGGATGAAGTCGATGCGCTTGAAGCGGAAATTCTCGAAGGCGGCGGTGTCGGCTTACGCGCAAAGCTCGCCGACACCCGCCAGTCAGCGGTCTTGTTCCGGCGCTTTATCGCGCCCCAGCGCGATGCGCTGAACCGGCTCGCGGCTGACGAGTCCGAGCTTTTCGATCATCACGGGAAAATTGAATTGCGCGAAGTCGCCGACAAAGTGACGCGCATGACCGAAGACATCGATACGGCGCGCGAGCGGGCGATGGTGCTGCAGGATCAGCTCACCGATCAGCGCGCCGAAGAAATGAACCGGAACATGATGGTGCTGTCGGTCGTGGCGGCGATCTTCCTGCCGCTCGGCTTTCTGACCGGCCTTTTCGGCATCAATGTCGGCGGCATGCCCGGAGTTGAAAGCCCAATCGCATTCTGGATCGTTGTCGCCTTGTGCGTTTTGATCGGCGTCTGTTTGCTGGCCTATTTCAGGATCAAAAAGTGGTTATGAGGTCTCTTTGCGTCTTGCTTGCGGCGGTGTTGGCCGTTCTGGCGGCGGCGCTCCCTGTTGCCGCGCAGTCGAGCCGCGCGGAAGAGATAGAAGTCGCGACGCAGGAAATCTCCGGCATCCGCGCACAGATCAATCAAGACAATGTCGATGCCCCGGAAGCTTTGGAACAGCAGTTGCGGGCCCTGCGCGTGGATGGGCGCGGCCGGCTTTCCGCCATCGAACGGGAACTGGAAGCGGTAAACGCGCAGATAGACCTTCTTGGACCGGCGCCCGGTGAAAACGATCCCCCGGAAAGCGACATTCTCGCAAGTGAACGCAGTCAGCTTGCAGATCAGCGGGCGCGCCTTAGTGGCGAGCGCACGCGCGTGCTGGCCAATATCTTTGAATCCGGAGAATTGTTGACGCGCTTGTCAGGGGCGCAGGTCGGCGCCCTTTATGCGTCGCTGGCGGAGCGCGGCGCGTCCCCGCTCGAGCCGCGCCAATGGCGTGAGGCGTGGCGCTCTGCAAGCGCCGTCACCGGCCGCATCGGCCGCTATTTCGCTAAATGGGGCGACAATCGCCGCGGCGATAGCGCTTATGGGCGTTCGCTCGGGCTGATTTTCGGCGCCCTCATTGTCTCTCTGATGATCTTCGGCCCGGTGAACCGCTGGATTGCAGGCACCTTCTCGTCTGCGGTTGAGAAGCGTAAGCCGAGCCCGGCGCGACGGGTCGTGGTCGCTGGCCTGAAAATGGCGGCGCGGACAGTTCCGGGTGTCATCGGCGGTCTCATCATCATTGAGACATTGCGCGCGCAGGGCGTTCTGACGCCGGAGGGAGAAGCGGCGGCCCGCGCTTTCTGGATTGGCGTCCTGTCGATCCTGATCGTCTCCGGCTTCACCGCCGGTTTCTTTGCGCCCGCATCACCCGGCTGGCGCATCGCGTCGATCGACGCGGATCGCGGACGCGCCGTAAGCCATCTCGCGCTTGGCATTGTCATCATCTTTTCGTTGAATACGCTGTTATCGGCAATTGGCGTTGCGGCCCACGCCGCGGACGCGTTGTTGCTCGTTTCGGATGCTATCGCGGCTATCGCTATCGCGGTCTGTCTTTTCCTTCTTTGCCGAACACGGTTGTGGCGCGTTGACGAGGAAAAAAGCGGCGAGGGCTGGCGGCTCCTGCGCCGCACCGGGCGGGCGTTAGCGATTATCATCGTGGCCGCCACGCTGGCCGGTTATGTGCCGCTGGCCCATTTCATCGCCACGCGCATCATCTATCTGGCGCTTTTCATTGGCCTCGCCTGGATGATGCGGGCGATCCTTGCGGAATTGGCGCTCGCTCTGCGCAATCGCCTGTCTGTGGAGTCGGATAAAACCGATGAGGCGCAATCGGCCAATTACCGCTTCTGGTCGCGCCTCCTGATTAACACATTGCTGATCATCGCCCTGGCGCCTGCAGTGCTCGTCCTTTTCGGTGCGCCCGCCGGCACGGTTCGCGACCTCGCCGGACAGGCCTTGTTCGGCTTCAATGTTGGCGGCTTTCACATTCCGTCGGTGGCGAAACTTTTCGCCGCCATCATCGTCTTTGTCGCCATTATGGGCGCCACAAAACTTATTCAGCGCGCGGTGCAGCGGGGCCCGCTCGCCCATTCGCGGGCGGATGTCGGCGTTCAAAATTCCCTCATCACGCTCATGGGCTATGGCGGACTCGTCATCGCGCTGTTCGCCTCTATCTCTTCCCTCGGTTTCGATCTCGGCAATCTGGCGTTGATCGCCGGCGCGCTTTCCGTCGGCATCGGCTTCGGTCTTCAGTCCATCGTCAACAATTTCGTCTCCGGCCTGATCCTGCTTTTTGAAAGGCCAATCAAAGTTGGCGACTGGATTGTGACGCCTTCAGGCGAGGGAACGGTGAAAAAGATCAGCGTACGGTCGACGGAAATCGAAACCTTCGATCGGTCCTCGATTATTGTGCCGAACTCTGAACTGATCTCGTCAACAGTGACGAACTGGACGCATAAGAATCGCCTCGGCCGGATTACGGTGCCAGTCGGCGTCTCCTATGGCTCTGACCCGGAGCAGGTAAAACAAATCCTGCTATCATGCGCCAGCGCTCATCCATTGGTGGTTTCCTATCCTGAGCCGTTCGTCACCTGGATGGACTTCGGCGCGTCATCCCTTGATTTTGAGATTCGCGCTTATCTCGCAGATATTTCCCAGGGCCTTACCGTACGCACTGAACTACGCTTCGCGATCTTCAAGGCGTTCGCGGAAGCCGGCGTCGAAATCCCGTTCCCGCAGCAGGATATTTACGTCAAGTCGCTGCCGGAAGGATTTGAGGCGAAGAAAGAAGCGGATCATGCTTGAGCTGAGGCCCAATTGCGAACGGTGCGACAAGGATCTCCCGCCGGATGCAGACGCGCGTATTTGTACATTTGAATGCACCTTTTGTCCGGACTGCGCCGAAAACGCCCTTGCCGGCCTCTGCCCCAATTGCGGCGGCGGATTTGAAAAGCGGCCAGTGCGT
>JAUIEG010000295.1 GCA_030428745.1 Alphaproteobacteria bacterium | reverse complement strand
CGTAGGGCGGCGACAGTGAGCGCCCAACTGAAAGGTGATATTTCCACGGGCAGGGGAAAGGCGCCCAGCGCCGACACGCGCTTGGATTTGTCAGCGATAACGATGAATTTCTTTGCGGCATGGGCGATGATTTTCTCGCGCAGGAGCGCCGCGCCGCCGCCCTTGATTAAGTTGAGTGACGGGTCGGCTTCGTCGGCGCCGTCAACGGCGAGATCAATAATAGTGGTTTCGTCAGGCTCGATGATGTCGACGCCCAGCCTTTCGGCGTGCGCGCGCGTTGCCTCGGATGTCGGCACGCCCTTGAGATCCCAGCCGTCTGAAATAAACTTGCCGACAATATCGACGAAATGCGCAGCGGTGGAGCCCGTGCCTAGGCCCAGCGTCATGCCGCGCTCAACATGCTTTGCAGCTTCTTCGGCGGCGCGTTTCTTACCGGCGTCCTTGTCCATCATCTCTTCCTATTTCTTCGCGGGTTTCTGGCTTTTGTGAAAGCGCGCGGCCCACCCCTTGATTGCAGTTTGCCGTCCACGGGCGACCGCCAGGTCGCCAGGCTCTACATCCTTCGTGACAACTGAGCCAGACCCCACATAAGCGCCGTCGCCAATGGTCACCGGTGCCACAAGGGATGAATTCGATCCGATGAAGGCGCCTTTGCCTATCGTCGTTTTATATTTGCTGTAGCCGTCATAGTTGCAGGTGATGGTTCCTGCGCCGACATTCGCCTCGGCGCCGACTTCCGCGTCGCCGATATAGGTGAGGTGGCTCACTTTCGCGCCCTCGCCGATGATCGCCTTCTTGATTTCGACGAAGTTCCCGACCTTGGCGCCGGATTGCAGATCGGCGCCGGGGCGCAGTCGTGCAAAAGGTCCGGCGCTTGCTTTAGCGGCCAGGCGCGCGCCCTCAAGATGGGAGAAGGGCTTGATTTCGGCGTTGTCGGCGATTTCAACGCCGGGTCCGAACACAACATGCTGACCGATGACAACGTCCTTGCCAATTTTTGTGTCCCAAGAAAAGTAGACCGTCGATGGATCGGCGAGAGTTGCGCCATTTTCCATGGCGGCCTTGCGCATGCGGTTCTGGAAGACAGCTTCGGCTTCGGCCAATTCGACACGCGAGTTCACGCCCAGCACGTCCTCTGCGCTCGCTTCGATAACAGCGCAGTGTTTTCCGTCCTTGCGCGCGAGGGCGACGATGTCGGTAAGGTAATATTCTTTCTTGGCGTTACTATTGTTGATGTCTTTCAGGCGCGCCTGAAGGAATGCGGCGTCGACAGCCATGACGCCGGAATTGCATAAGGTGATGTTCAGTTCTTCGGCGCTCGCGTCCTTCGCCTCCACGATGGCGGCGAGGGCGCCTTTCTCATCAAGTTTTAGCCGGCCATAAGCGCCGGGATTGTCCGGTGAAAACCCGAGCACCGCGACGGCGGCGCCTTTTGCAATTTCGTCTGCGAGAGTAGCGAGGGTTTCCGGCGTCACCAAAGGCGTGTCGGCATAGAGAACAAGCGCGGCTCCGGAAAACCCTTCAAGCGCGGGCAGGGCCTGCATGACGGCGTGGCCGGTCCCTTGCGGCGGGGACTGAATCGCGACCGCAACCTTGTCGTGGACGGTTTGCGCGAACTTACCGACTTCGGGCGCGTGATCGCCAATGACGACCGCCATGCGTTCGGGTGCGAGGGCGCTTGCCGCATCCATGACGTGGGCGATCATCGCCCGGCCGCCGATTTCGTGCATGACCTTCGGCAGGGCGGACTTCATCCGTGTGCCGTGGCCGGCGGCGAGTATAATGGCGGCGGTCTTGAGTTTAGTCATTGGCGGGCTTTCAATTTTCGAAGGCGGGTTTGTCTGCGGGGCTCGTCTATCACATTGAGGGCGAAACGGCCTATGCCCTACGGTTAAGGCATTGGCGCGATTCGCGCGCGCAGAAGGTAAGAGAAAGTGCGGGCATTGTTATGGCGGAAGATCTAAAGGGCGCGGCGCTTCTCTTTGATCTCGATGGCACGCTGGTGGACACGGTCGACGATCTCGCGGCCGCCATGAATCACGCCCTGAGCGAAGCCGGGCTCGCAACGGTTCCAACCGCTGAGGTTCGTCATCTCGTGGGACATGGGGCGCGGCGCATGCTCATGCGCGGTTATATGGTGAGCGCCGGACGGGAGGCTGAGGGGGCGGAGCTTGACCTCGCCATGACCCGGTTTCTCGATCACTATCAGGCGAATATCGCTGTCCATTCCCGCCCATTCGATTATGCGATCGAGATGATTGAGGGGTTTCTGGCGCGCGGCGCCCGCGCAGCGATCTGTACCAACAAGCGCGAGCAAATGGCGCGGCTTTTGATTGAGACGCTTGGCATTTCGCCCCTTTTTGACGCGATTGTGGGCGCCGATACAACTGAGGCGGCCAAGCCCGATCCGGCGCCTGTGCGTCTTTGCCTGGAAAAAACCGACGCACGGCGTGCGGTTTTTGTCGGTGACAGCGATACGGATATTCGCGCCGCCAAAGCGGCTGACTTACCCTGTTTTGTTGCGGATTTCGGCTATGGACCCATCACCCTCGCCGCCGAGGCGGCGGGGCGGTTTTCGCACTACCGGGAGGCCTCCCGGATGATCGATTCAGCGTTGCGGACCTAGCTGGCTTCAGCGCCAGCGAATTTTGTCGGCATGCCGTTGATCATGTTAGAGCGCAGGTCAGTGCGGGCCGACCGCATGGTCGAGACAAAGCCTTCGTCTTTCATCTCCACCACAACATCGAAGCCGCGTTTGCGCCAGAAATCTTGTATTTTTGCTGCGAGACGGTTTGCGCCGTCTTTGTCGCACAGGTCAGTCATCTCAATAACCCCGATCCATGCATTGTACGTTTCCACCAGCGCTGAGGATATAAGCGAAACTGATTTTTTCAAGCCTTATCCAAATATTTTTTATACCAGTCAGTTTACGCCAAAAAGCGTGATATTCTCACGGTTTGTGGCGCAGCGCGTGCGCTTTATGCGTGTGCTGCGAAATTTTATAGCGCATATAGGTCAAATAATATAAGACAAACTTATAAACAGGGAGGCGCTTATGGCGTTGCCGCAAACAGCCGCCGCCAGATCGATCGGCGAGCGAATCCGTCAGGCCCGCAAATCGCGGGGCATGAGTCAGGCGGACCTCGCCCTCAAGGTTGGCGTCAGTCAGCCCGCCATCGCCAACTGGGAGAGCGGCGTTCACGACCCGCGTCGGCTCACCCTAGCGAAGCTTGCTGATGCGCTGGACGCGCCGCTCGACTGGCTCGCCGCCGGCGACCGGTCTTCGGCGGAAAGCGACAAACACGCGGCCGCCGCTTATATTCGCCGCCCGGTCCGCCATGTGCCGGTCATCTCATTGCGCGCCGCGTCCCTGTTGGCGCAAGACGCGCATGCCGATCCCCATGTGATGGCCGAAGATTACATCCCCGTGACGCTTGGGGCATCGAAACTCTTCGCCGTATTTGTGAATGACCCCGCCGTCGATCTTGCATTTCTTCCAGATACGGTCGTGGTGATCGACTACCAGGACCGTCTACCTGATGACGGCGACTTTTGTCTGGCGCATGTGAATGAGACGCCGATCCTTCGGCGGTGGCGCGGCCGTCGCGACGGCGCTGCAAGTCTCGAACCCTGCTCCAGCGAAGACGGCCATCCGGTGATCGCCGTGACGCGTGCAGTTTCCATAATTGGATGTGTACGAGTTTCGATCCGCATTCACTGACGCAGGGCTTCAAGCCGTGCGGTTAGGCGGCGGTTTTTTGATACAGATTCAGCGTCGCCGGAAGCGCCCTTCGGGCGTTGCGGTAATGATCCGCTGTGGTCTTGCAAAGCGCCACAAGCTCTTTTGTAGAGGCGCCGCCGCGTGCGGCGTGTTCGACAGCGGCGCAAGCTTCGCCTAGCGCGCGCGCGCCGACATTGACGCTCATGGATTTAAGCGCATGAGCCGCTTTGGCGATTTGTTCCTTGTTCCCGCCTTTCAGACTTGCCGCCAGTTGGCGTATGGCATCCTGGGAGTGTTCCTCGAACAGGTGTAACGCCCTGACGGGAAGGTTGACGCCCGATGTTTGCATAGCGGCGATTTGGTCAAGCACGGCGGGATCAAACACGAAACCTTCTTCTGTTGTTATCGGCGCGGCGACCTCACTGCTCACAGTTGTGACTTTGTTTTCCGCACCATCAGGATTGTGTTCAAGATAGTTCGTCAGCACCGCGCTTAAGGAATCCAATGTGAATGGCTTGGTCAGATAGTCATCCATGCCGGCCTCACGCCAGTCATCTTCTTTCCCGGCGACATGGGCTGTGAGCGCGACAACGGGCACGCGCATTCGGCCCTTATGCTGTTCAAATGCGCGGAGGGCCATGGTCGCCTCAAATCCATCCATTTCAGGCATAGAGCAATCCATCAGCACAAGATCGAATTCTTGTTGCTGCGCGAGAGCAAGCGCTTCCTTGCCGTTCCCGGCGAGCGTGACTTTAAGGTTGAGACGCGACAACGCCTCTTGAACGACTTCGC
>JAUIEG010000294.1 GCA_030428745.1 Alphaproteobacteria bacterium | reverse complement strand
GCGTTCAATCGCCGGCTTGCTCTCTTCCATAATCTGGAGGGTTTCGTCACGGCCCGCCGGCTTTTTTTCCAGCACACTGAAAAGTTCGGCGATATCGGAATGTGCGTTGAAGATCGCGCCGAGTTTGTTCTGGCCTGGGTCATCACGCACCATCAAAATGCAATGAAAGGCGCCTTTTTTAAGCTCGCGCACCAGAATCGAGATCAGCCCCTGAACCTGGTTATCCTCAATGCCTTTCAACAGGTCATTGCCGTCCTCAACCACCACAACGTGATCGCCGGGTTTGTCCAGTTCCGCGAAGACCCGCTTGATCGATTGTTCGATCTTTTGCGGATCGTTGCTATCGAAGAGTGTGTTGGTGTCGAGCAGCAGGAAACGCCGGTCGATCATATGAAGCGGCAGGCGTTTTTCGTCCGGGCCGACTTTTCCCTCAATCGTCTTCTTTTTCTTCTGGATAATGCCGAAAAGATTGGCCGTCTTGCCGACGCCCGAACGCCCCACATAAATGAGGTTCGAATACTGGTTCTGTCCGAGGATGCTCGAAATTTTTTCAACGTCGCCCTCGCCGACGAAATTGAAATCGGGTTCGACGAGAGCGACGTAATCCTCAAGGTCGAAGAGCAGCTGATTTTCCATCATGACGCCCGTCCGCCGCCTTACTCGTCATCCGGGGCGTAGAGTTTCTTGTTTACGGTCGCCTCGATGGCGAGCGCGTCTTCATTGGCGCGGGCGAGATTTTCCGACTGCGCGATGAGCCTGTCGATAAGCGCTTTTCTTTCTTCCGCGATTTCAAGCACGACGTCGTTTTTGACATCGATTGCGTCAGCCATTTCCTTCAATGCGGCGTTGAGGTCCTTGATGGAGGCGTTCTTGGCCATCCGGCCCATCAGCGCGCGCTCCATTTCCTTGGCGAGCTCACCAAGCGCTTCTTCGGATTCCTTGGTGTATTGCCCTTTGGTGATGACCGACTGAACGAAGGTTGCAAGGCCCTCAACGCGCATAAGCGTGTTGTTGCCGCTGACCGCAGCGCTGCCCACTGCGAGCATTTGTTGTTCGATAGCGTCGGCGAGGCCTTCCTCCATCTGATCTTTAAAATTGGTGAGGCTCGATTCGATTTTGCCAAGCTCGCCGGACACCGCAGCCGTCGACTGGATTGTTTTGTCGATAGCGGAGACATGCTGGTTTAACGCGCGCTTTTTCTTTTCATGGGTCAACGCGTCAAGGCCGGTCGCCTCCGGCGCGCTATCGAACGCGCGCAGCATCTGCGCATTTTGCTCCTGCGCCTTACGCTGCGCATCGAGCATGACGGTGACATTTTCCTTGGTGTTGTGCGTCAGGGTATGAACGCCGGTGACCCGTTGCAGCAGCGATTCAAGCTGATTGCGCACACCCGTGAGTGTTTCTTCCGTGTTGTCGATATAAGACAGCGTCAGATCGGACAGCGCCTTCACCCGCTCGATAAATTCTTCATTGCCGATATCGAGAATTTCGAGAATCTTTTCATTGATGCGCCAGTCATCCGTATCGACAAAGGCCTGATAGGCGCCTGCGCGCTCTTCCAGAGACATATTGGCGTCAACGAGTTCGGCCTTTTTCTTCTCAATGGAGGCTTCTTTTTCGGTGCGGGATTCCCGCCGCCGCGTGAGCAGTTTTTTCTTCTCGCCCTTGAAGAACAGGAACATATCCTTTTCATCGGTCTCAATAGCGCGGGCGAGCGCTTTTACGTCTGCGGACAGGCCGCCAATATCGCTGTTCAACTGTTCAACCGCGCCGGTCGCATCGTTCAACGCCTTTTCGAGCGCGTTCTTCTCGATCTCCTTGTCGCGCGCCGCGAGCATGGCGTCGATAAGCCCTTGCGGGCCGCCTTTTTGCTCGATCAGCTGGTCGATCAGCTCCAGCTTGGCCTTAAGGTCGGCGCGATCGCCGACAAGCGCGTGATATTCCTCGAACACATCCTTGATGCCCGTGCGCAAATGCGACAGCGGATTATCGCGCACAAGCTCGATGCTTTCTTTATTGTGCTGCGTGAAATCGGCGAGAAGCGCGGCGACAATGGCGCGGTTTTCATTCAGGCGCTCCACATTGCTGTCGAGATCGGTCTCATCGAAGGTGAGAAGCGCCGTCAGCTTTTCGATCTTCTGTTCCGGATCGAGCGTGACGTCAGTGAGGATCTTGAACGCTTCGGTGCTCTCAATGGCGGTCGCCGTTTCCTCTTGCGTTTCCTGCGTCCCGGAGAGGCTGACCCGGCGTTCGCGCCGCGCCTCCTTTTCTGTCGCGCCCTGGGATTCACGCAGGCGCGCCCGCACTGCTTCAAACCGGTTGGTGAGATCGTCGTCTGCCGCCATGGAAAGCCCCTTCTCCCTTGTCTGCCCAAACCTCAACTGAACCCCGGGACGAGCCCGGCGGAAACGGCGCGATCATGCGGCGGACGGCTCTGATGAGCAAGCCGCCAAAACCAGCGTCCGGTAAAACATTACTTGGACTGAACATGCGCCCGCCAGACCCGGCGGCGCGTTTCCCGCCCCTTCCTGCTATAGGATATGTTGTCGCAGCAACGTTTTTTCAAGATCATCAGCGCTTAATGCAGGTTCAGTCTTTCTGGCTAGACAATTGGCCCGCGGATGAATACCGGCTATCAGGGAGCGGGAAAAAGCAGCGGCATGACGATGAAAACCTACAAACGCGGCGATCCATTAGCGGTTCTCGGCATGTCCGGCGTCGGCAAGACGCGGATCGCCTCGATGCTGCGCGGCGATGAGCGCTGGTTTCACTATTCCGTCGATTACCGCATCGGCACGCGCTATATGGACGAGGCGATTGAAGACAACTTCAAGCGCGAAGCGATGAAGGCGCCGCTCCTGCGCGAGCTTCTCCTTTCCGACTCCATATATATTTCCTCCAACATCACTTTCGACAATCTCGAACCCCTGTCGACCTATCTGGGCAAGCCAGGCGACCCCGACAAGGGCGGCATTCCCTTCAACGAATATGTGCGTCGTCAGCGCGAACATCGCGAAGCGGAAATCCGCGCCATGCTCGACACGCCGCGCTTCATTGAAAAAGCCAAAACGATCTATGGCTATGACAAGTTCATCTGCGACACGTCGGGGTCGATCTGCGAGGTTGTAGACCCGGAAGACAAAAACGATCCGGTCCTGAAGGCAGTCAGCGACTGTTGCCTCATCATCTATATCGCCGGCGACGAGGCCCACAAGGACGCGCTCAAGGCGCGCTTCGACCGGGCGCCGAAGCCCATGTATTATAATGAAGATTTTTTGCGCCAGGTCTGGGCCGATTACCTCAAGGAAACCGGCGTTTCCGAAAGTGATGTCGATCCCGACGCCTTCATCCGCTGGGGCTTTGCGCGCCTCATCGACTGGCGCGCGCCGCGCTATGAAGCCGTCGCGAAAAACTGGGGCGTCAAAATCTCCGCGCGCGACGTTGAGAAAGTCAAAACTCCGGACGAGTTCCTTGATCTTGTCGATGCAGCCCTCGCGAAGAATCGCTGACGCAACAACGCGCACCACCGCCGCGCTGTCGTCAGTGCGGCAGCGTCAGGTTGGAGATCAGCGCCACCACTTCGGGCATGCGGCTGCACCCGGTCTTCTCAATAACTTTACGAACCTGGGTGCGCACGGTGTTGACGGAAACGCCGCCCTGCTCAGCGATTTTCTCGACCGGGACGCCCGATCCAAGTTCGCGGGCGACATGCGCCTCCGCCGCCGTCAGATCGAAAAGCGAGCGCAAAAGATCGACCGAGGGCTTCGTCTTCCGGCCGACGGGATTAAACACGAGAAGCGCGTAGCCTTTGGCGAAAATATCGTGCGCCGAGCCGCTGACCGGCACCACATGAGCCACATAAGCCGGGCCGTCATCGTCATTGCGGATTGCAAAGGATTGCACCGCGGAATGTTTGTCGAGCGAGCTGAGCGCGGCCTGGAACAAATCGTTCGCATCGCTGTCTTTCAGAACAAGACGTTCATTCGCGCCCCACATGATGGCGTCGGAGAGGCTGTCCACTTCGTTGCTGCATTCGATGCCGGCGCCGTTCAGGTCCAGCAAAATCACCGGAACGGAGAGCTTTGAAAACGCATCCTTTGCAGTCGTCGCAGTCTGGAGCCCCATCCGCGCCGCAATCATCGCCGCGCGCGCAAGATGCGGGCGCAGCTCGTTCAGGGTCTCGACAAAACGGTCTTCTATGGGCCCGCGGTCATGCGCGCGCTCAACGCTGAGAACAATATGATCGCCCGTGGGCATGATCAGCCCGGTGCCGGCGGACCAGCCAAGATCGCGCGGATAGAAAAACTGCTGATAGATTTCGTTGTTCCGGACCTCGTCTTCGGTCCAGTAGTCGAGCTCGGTCAGAAAGGCCGAATGCGCCTTTTCAAGAATGCAAACCCGCCGGCCGCAGCGGCGGAACCATCCCTCTTTCAGGTAATCGTCAAAGGCGCCGTAGACGCTGTCGCTCGCGGTCCAGTTGAGGGTCTTTTCCTTTGTGGAGAGGAGGAGCCCGCCTGTGGACT
>JAUIEG010000293.1 GCA_030428745.1 Alphaproteobacteria bacterium | reverse complement strand
TCGTCGGCGACGCCGATTTTCCACCACTGGCCTTTTGACAGCTGGTTGTCGAGCACGTCTTCGGTGATCGAGCCTTTTTCAAAGCCCTTCGGACCGGAGACAGCATCCTTGCCCGTGAGAAGCGGCCTGAGACGACCGTAGACGTTGCGCTCGAGGATCGCGAGTTCGTCGTCGCGGTCTTTCGCGAGACGCTCGATTTCCTCGCGCTCGATTGAAACAGCGCGCTCGTCCTTGTCGACGCCGTGACGGTTGAAGACGCGAACCTCAACAACCGTGCCGGCGACGCCCGGCGGCAGCTTCAGGGACGTGTCGCGCACGTCGGAAGCTTTCTCACCGAAGATGGCGCGCAGGAGTTTTTCCTCCGGCGTCATCGGGCTTTCGCCTTTCGGCGTGATTTTGCCGACGAGAATATCGCCAGGATGGACTTCGGCGCCGATGGCGACGATGCCCGCCTCGTCGAGATTGCGCAGCGCTTCTTCCGAAACGTTCGGAATATCGCGGGTGATCTCTTCCGGGCCGAGCTTGGTGTCGCGCGCCATCACTTCGAACTCTTCGAGGTGGATTGACGTGAACACGTCATCGCGCACGATGCGTTCGGAGATGAGGATCGAGTCCTCAAAATTGTAGCCGTTCCACGGCATGAACGCGACGAGCACGTTCTTGCCAAGCGCCAGTTCCCCAAGATCCGTCGACGGACCGTCGGCGATGATGTCGCCGTCGCGCACCTGATCGCCGATCTTCACCAGCGGACGCTGGTTGATACAGGTGTTCTGGTTCGAACGCTGAAACTTCCTGAGGTTGAAAATATCGACGCCCGGCTTGGTGGGGTCTTTTTCTTCCGTGGCGCGGATAACGATGCGCTGAGCATCCACCTGCTCGACAATGCCGGTGCGGCGAGCGGCGACAGCAGCGCCGGAGTCACGGGCCACAATCGATTCCATGCCGGTGCCGACAAACGGCGCTTCGGCCTGGAGAAGCGGCACAGCCTGACGCTGCATGTTCGAGCCCATGAGCGCGCGGTTGGCGTCGTCATTTTCAAGGAACGGAATGAGCGCCGCAGCGACCGAAACGAGCTGTTTCGGCGAAACGTCGATATAGGAGACGTCCTCGCGCGGAACGAGGGTTGCGTCGCCGCCGACACGGCAGTTCACGAATTCGTTTGCAAGCTTGCCGTTTTCGTCAACTTCGGCGTTCGCCTGGGCGATAGCGAAGCGTTGCTCTTCCATGGCGGACAGATAGATGACGTCATCCGTCACCTTGCCGTCGATGACGCGGCGATACGGGCTTTCGATGAAGCCGTATTTGTTGACCTGCGCATGGGTCGCCAGGGAGTTGATGAGACCGATATTCGGCCCTTCCGGCGTTTCAATCGGGCAGATGCGGCCATAGTGGGTCGGATGGACGTCGCGGACTTCAAAGCCGGCGCGCTCACGGGTGAGACCGCCCGGACCAAGCGCCGAAAGACGACGCTTGTGCGTGATTTCAGAAAGCGGGTTGGTCTGGTCCATGAACTGCGAGAGCTGCGAGGAGCCGAAAAACTCACGCACTGCGGCCGCAGCCGGCTTGGCGTTGATGAGATCGTGCGGCATCAGCGTGTCGAGTTCCTGGCTGGACATACGCTCTTTAATGGCGCGCTCCATACGCAGAAGACCAATGCGGTACTGGTTTTCCATGAGCTCGCCGACCGACCGCACCCGGCGATTGCCGAGATTGTCGATATCGTCGATTTCGCCATTGCCGTCGCGCAGCTGGACGAGGGTTTTCAGGACAGCGAGAATGTCTTCCTTACGGAGGGTTCTCAGCGTGTCTTCGGTCTCGAACCCGAGACGGATGTTCATCTTCACCCGGCCGACCGAGGAAAGGTCATAGCGTTCCGGATCGAAGAACAGGGAATAGAAAAGGCCTTCCGCCGTTTCCAGTGTCGGCGGCTCGCCCGGACGCATGACGCGGTAGATATCGATCAGCGCCATTTCGCGGTTGCGGTTTTTGTCCGCATTCAGCGAGTTGCGGACATATCCGCCAATATTGATGTGATCGACGTCGATCGTATCAAAGGAATTGACGCCGATTTCCTCAAAGGTTTCGAGATGCGCCTCCGTGATCTCTTCACCCGCCTCGGCGTAGATCTCACCATTATCAAAATTAACAAGGTCGGAAGCGAAATAACGTCCGATCATCTCCTCGTCGGAGAGGAGAAGTTCTTTGAGACCATCTTCGGCGAGCTTCTTCGCCGCGCGAGCCGAAAGCTTCTTGCCGGCCTCCAGCACAACCTCGCCATTCTTGGCGTTGATGAGGTCGCGCTCAACCTTCACGCCTTTCCAGCGCTCAGGATTGTACGGCATGGTCCAGCCGGTCTTGATTTTCTTGTGGGAGACGCGGTCGTAGAACTCATCGAGGATCTCTTCCTGATCCATGCCGAGCGCATAGAGCAGCGTCGTCGCCGGCAGCTTGCGGCGGCGGTCGATGCGGACGTTTACGATATCCTTGGCGTCGAACTCGAAATCGAGCCAGGAGCCGCGATAAGGAATGATCCGCGCTCCGAAAAGGAGCTTGCCTGATGAATGGCTCTTGCCCTTGTCATGGTCGAAGAAGACGCCCGGCGAGCGGTGCATCTGGGAAACGATGACCCGCTCAGTGCCGTTGACGATGAAGGTGCCGTTGTCGGTCATGAGCGGCATATCGCCCATGTAGACTTCCTGCTCCTTGATATCCTTGACGGATTTGGCGCCGGTCTCCTCATCCACCTCAAAAACGATCAGGCGGAGCGTCACCTTGAGCGGCGCCGCATAGGTCATGTCGCGCTGCTGACACTCTTCGGTGTCATATTTCGGCTCCTCGAACTCATAGGAGACATATTCAAGGGTCGCGGTCTCGGTGAAATCCGAGATCGGGAAGACCGAGCGGAACACCGCTTCGAGGCCTTCAAGCAGGCGATCTTCGGGTTTTGCGAAGCGCTGCAGGAATTGTTCGTAGGAGTCTTTTTGAACCTGGATCAGGTTCGGCATGGGAGCCGCATCGCCGATACGACCGAAATTTTTGCGAATGCGTTTCTTCTCAACGAAGGATTGCGCCATATTATCCTCACAAGCGGGTGTCAGCCGTTCAAACGCGTAAGCGCACCCTTGCGGACAACAGGGTTAACGCATGCGCAAAAACCCGCCGGCCGGACCAGGTTCGACCGCGGGTCGCGGGTGACTAAATTTTGATCTCGATTATCCGAAGCACGTCGCCGCAAAGCCTGAAGCCGCCGGTGGGGCCCACCGGCGGCGAATGGGTGTAATAAGCACGCTTGCGCCCCTCTGCAACCCCCTGCGTTAAGAAAATGGGGGAAGAAATGGGGGGCTGAGCGCGCCCTTCCAGCGTTTTCGCCGAACCTATTTGAGTTCGACTTTCGCGCCGGCGTCTTCGAGCTTTTTCTTGATTTCCTCGGCTTCTGCCTTCGACGCGGCTTCCTTGACCGCTTTGCCGCCGGCTTCGACGAGGTCTTTGGCTTCTTTCAGGCCGAGACCCGTGATCGCGCGAACTTCCTTGATCACGTTAATCTTCTTGTCGCCAGCATCGACCAGAATGACGTCGAATTCGGTCTTCTCTTCAGCCGCTTCCGCTGCTGCGCCAGGGGCCGCCGCAACCGCAACCGCGCCCGCAGCCGGCTCGATGCCGTACTCGTCTTTCAGGATATTTTTCAGCTCAGCCGCTTCCAGGAGCGTCAGGCCAACAAGCTCTTCAGCAAGTTTTTTAAGATCAGCCATTGTCTTAGTTTCCTAGTTCTTTGATTTGGTTACAAAATTGGTGCGAACGTTACGCCGCTTCGCGATTCTCCAGGGTCTCCAGAATGCCGGCGATATTGGAGGCCGGGGCGCCAAGGGCGCCGGCGAGCTCCGCCGCAGGAGATGTGATGGTCGCAACGATAGAGGCGATGAGTTCTTCGCGTGACGGCATGGAGGCAAGCGCTTCCACCCCTTTCACGTCCATGATTTCTTCGCCCATCGCGCCGCCGAGGATGGTGAGTTTCTCATTGTCCTTGGCGAATTTCTTGACGGCTTTCGCCGCTGCGACCGGGTCTTCAGAGAACGCAATGGCGGTCGGCCCCTCGAAGAGATCGACGAGCTTTTCCGCCGGTCTTCCAGAGATCGCGATCTTGGCGAGACGATTCTTGACGATTTTCATGGAGGCGCCGGCCTCGCGCAGCTCGCCGCGCAAGGACTCGAATTCAGCGACCGACAGGCCGCCATTCGCCACCACGACAACCGTATTCGCATCGAATACGCCGCCGATCCATTCGACCATTTCCGCCTTTTGGGTTCTGTCCATGAGGCAGGTCCTTTGGTTCAAACAAGGCCGGAAAACAGCTCCCGGCCCCAATTATCCCCGCTTTCGCGGGGGGCTTCGATATCAGCGCCAAAATGTGGAAACCAATAAAGGCTCCCGCGTTTCAACGCTGAGAGCCTGCCCCAGAAGGTCCTGCGGACGCCGATCCAAAAACCGGCTGATCCTTTTCCCTCTGTCTATGCGGGAGATTAAGAAGG
>JAUIEG010000292.1 GCA_030428745.1 Alphaproteobacteria bacterium | reverse complement strand
TCGAGTTCTTCCATGGCTACACTTATTCCGGCCATCCGCTTGCGGCCGCCGCTGCGCTCGCCACGCAACAGGTATTCGTGGAGGAGGGAGTCTATGATCGCGCGAAGGAGCTCGCCATATATTTTGAGGACGCGGTGCATTCCCTCAAAGGCGAGCCTCACGTCATCGACATTCGCAATCTGGGCCTCGCCGCCGGAGTGACCGTGGAAACGCGCCCCGGCGCGCCTGGCGCGCGGGGAACCGAGGTGTTTCTCAAAACCTATGAGAACGATGTGGCGATCCGCGCCAATGGCGATCATCTCGCCATCGCGCCGATCCTGACCATGGGCAAGGCCGAGATTGACCAGACCATCGAGGCCGTTCGAAAGGGGCTGAAGGCCGCCTCCTGAAACCGGCCTTCTGGCTTGAAATCGCCATCTTTGTCCCTGACTTTTTGGAGTGCTGGCGGCGGCGCCGGCCCATCGTTGCCCCATCGTTGCCTATGGCCTCAAAGGCCGTTAGAACCGGCGCTCTCCGGGGCTGGCTGGCCGACCGGGCGGGCCCCATAAGGGCCTGACGCGCAAAAGGCAGGAAATCAAAAGTGGCCAACGAAGACAGCGTATTACTGAAAGAAGTGGACCAGGCGCTTGAAGAAGACCGGACCTGGGACTTCTTCCGCAAGCACGGGACGGCTCTCATTGTGGGCGCCGTGGCGATCGTCGGCGGTGTCGCCGGCTGGCAGACCTGGGGCCACCTGAAAACCGAGGCCGCTGAAAAACAGTCGCTTGAATATAGCGCCGCCCTCGACCTTCTGAGCGAGGATGCAGATGCCGGCCGCGCTGCGCTCGACGCCGTGGCGGCGGAAAAGGGCGGATACGGGGCGCTTGCGGATCTGCGCCGGGCCAGCTCTTACGCTGCGGGCGGCGAACGTCTCAAGGCGCTGGAAATTTACCGCGGCGTCGCGGCGGGCGACGCCCCGAAACGCATCCGCGAATTGGCGAGCATTCGCGCCGGTTATCTTGCGCTTGCGGATGGACGCGACGCAGTCATGGGCGATGTGAGCGATCTCGCCGAAGCGGACGGACCGTTCAGCTATTACGCGCGCGAAATTCTCGGTGTCGCGTCATTGAACGCAAAAGATTACGAGAGCGCTGCGGCGACCTTTAACGCCTTGTCGCTTGATCTTGAAACGCCGGCGGGTATACGCGATCGCGCAGAAGAGTTTACGGCGCTCGCTGAGTCCGGCCGCGCCGGCGTCAATATTTCCGGTGAACTTCGGATTGACGATCTCGTGCAGTCGCTTGGTCTGGATGCCGCGCAGGAGAACGCGACGGAGACGGAAGAAGACGCGACCGCAGAAGAAGCGACAGAAGAAGTGGGCGCGATTGACGAAATTGCCGGGGACGCAAGTGCTGAAGACGGCCATGATGACGGCCACAATCACGAAGAGTAAAATATGAAATCTCTCTCGCTATCCTTCTGGCGCGCGATCCTTGCGGCGTCCGGCTTTGCGCTGATTTCCGCCTGCGGCACCTTAGGCATCGGCGGCGGCGATGATGACGACAAAAAAGCCGAGGAAGAAGATGATGAGCGTATTTCGATCCTCGCGCTCGACACGGCGCTGACGGCCGATCCGCGTTACGCCGAGACGACAATCGAAATTCCCCCGTCTTATGTGAATGCGTCATGGACCCAGCCCGGCGGCGAAGCCGATCACACGCTGCACCATTTAAGCGCCCCGCTTGAGTTCGAAACCATCTGGAAAGCCGATGTCGGCGACGCTTCTGCAAAGCGCGCGCGCCTGACCTCGCCGCCGATCGTCGTCGACAACAGGGTTTTTGTGCTTGATGCGGAAGCCAAGGTCTCTTCATACGATTCGGAGACGGGCGATCTTGTCTGGCGCACGGAGCTTGCGCCGGATCTGGATCAGCGCTTCCGCCTGCGTGAACTTTTCCGCGGACCCAACCCGGCGGAGATCGGCTTTGGCGGCGGCGTCGCCTTTGAAAACGGCCGTATCTTTGTGACCTCCGGCTTTGGATTTGTGGCGGCCCTAGATGCGCAGACCGGCGATGAATTATGGCGGGTCGAAACAGATGCGCCGGCGCGCACGCCGCCGACCGCCTATCGCGGCCGCGTCTATCTTTCGACCAACACCAATGAGTTTCTCGCTCTAAACCAGGAAACCGGCGCCAAAGACTGGACGTTCCAGTCTTTTGAAGAGGCGGCGCGGTTCCTCTCTTCATCGAGCCCTGCGGCGGCGGGCGATCTTGTTGTGGCGCCGTTTTCGTCTGGCGAGCTCGTGGCGTTTCTCGCCGATAGCGGCCGGTCGGTCTGGGACATGACGCTCGCGCGTCAGGCGCGGCTCACCTCGCTTGCGACGCTCAACGACATTGCCGGCAGCCCGGTTATCGACCGCGGTCTGGTCTATGTGGTCAGCCATGGCGGCCGGTTCTCTGCAATTGATATCCGCACCGGCCGCTCGGTGTGGGAGGCGTCGATTGCGTCCCTGCAAATGCCGTGGGTCGCGGGCGATTTCATTTATCTCGTCTCTGTCGAGGGCGAGCTTGTCTGCGTCTCGCGCAATGACGGCGCGATTGTCTGGGTCACGCAGCTTCGCCGCTACAAGAAAGAGAAAAAGAAAAAAGGCCGGATTTCCTGGGCTGGGCCGGTTCTCGCCGGCGGCAATCTGTTGCTGGTCTCCACTGAAGGTGAGATCGTGAAAGTTGCGCCGGAAACGGGCGAAGTGCTCCTCACCGACAAGATTGGCGGCAGCTCTGTCGTCTCTCCGGTCGTCGCAGGAGAAAAAGTCTTTATCCTGACGGAAGAGGGCAAGCTGATCGCCATGCGCTAAGGCGCGTGCGCGTCCGCTTGGCGAGGACATGCCGGTGAAAATTGCTCTTGTCGGCCGTCCCAATGTTGGCAAGTCCACCTTGTTCAACCGGCTTGTGGGCAAGCGCCTTGCGCTTGTGGACGACACGCCGGGCGTCACGCGCGACCGCCGCGAGGGGGAAGCGAAACTCGGCGACCTGACCTTCACCGCTGTCGACACGCCGGGCCTTGAAGAGGCCCCGGAGGCCGCGCTGGAAGGGCGAATGCGAAAGCAGACGGACGCCGCCGTCGCCGAAGCCGCGGCCTGTCTTTTTCTGATTGACGCGCGCGCCGGCGTGACGCCGCTCGACCAGACCTTCGCATCTTTGTTGCGCGCCAGTGGCAAGCCGGTGATCCTTCTCGCCAACAAGGCGGAAGGCAGTGCGGGTGATGCAGGGTTTTATGACGCCTATGCGCTGGGCGTTGGCGATCCCATCGCCATCTCCGCCGAGCATGGCGAAGGCATGGCCGAGCTTTACAATGCGCTGGAGCCGTTTCTGGCTTCGCTCGACAGCGAAGAGGAGCTCGATGAAGAAACCGAATGGGATAATCCGTTAAAGCCTCTGCGCGTCGCCATTATCGGCCGGCCCAATGCAGGCAAGTCGACGCTTGTTAACCGCCTGATCGGCGAGAACCGGCTGTTGACCGGACCGGAGGCGGGGATCACGCGCGACTCCATTTCCGTGGAATGGAAATGGCGGGGACGCGACCGCGACTGGCCGGTGAAGCTGTTCGATACGGCGGGCATGCGCAAGAAGTCGAAAGTTCAGTCCAAGCTTGAAAAGCTGTCGGTCGCCGATGCGCTGCGCGCGATCAAGTTCACCGAAGTTGCGGTGCTTCTTCTTGATGCGGAGCATCCTTTCGACAAACAGGATTTGCAGCTCGCCGATCTTGCCCTGCGTGAGGGGCGCGCGCTTGTGATCGCCGTCAACAAATGGGATCTGATCGAAGACAAGGATCAAAAAATGCGAGAGCTGAAGGAGACGGCGGGACGTCTTCTTCCTCAGGCGCCCGATGTTCCGATCACGCCTTTCTCAGCGCTGACAGGCGCAGGGATTAATCGCCTGATGCCGGCGGTGGTGCAGGTTTATATTGACTGGAATGCGCGTGTAAAAACGCCGGAGCTGAATGACTGGCTTCAGGAGGCGGTGCATCGCCACGCGCCGCCGGCGGTTTCCGGCCAGCGCATCAAACTGCGATACATTGCGCAAACGAAAACCCGGCCGCCGACTTTTGTGGCGCAATGCACGCGTTCGGATGAACTGCCGGAGTCCTATCGGCGGTATCTTATCAACGGCATTCGCGACGCCTTCGATATCAAGGCCGTGCCGATCCGGCTGATCCTGAAAAAACCGGCCAATCCCTACGACACGAAAGAAAAGCGCCGTTAGGCGTCTTTGATCGTCAGGAGGAAGGCGTGCGCTACGCGCCGCCGGACCATTCCTTGAACGAAATCCGCAACGGTTCGCGCTCTTCCCGCGTCAGCAGGTGATAGACAAGCGGCAGGAGTTCGTCCGGATGCGGCAATGTCGCCGGGTCTTCGCCGGGCATGGCGACTTTCCTCATATCCGTGCGCATGGCACCCGGATCGATGATCGAAATATGTACCGGCGTCTTTTGCATTTCTTCCGCATAGGTTTTGAGGAGCATGTCGGAGGCGGCTTTGGTGACGGCGTAAACGCCCCAGAACGCTCTTGCG
>JAUIEG010000291.1 GCA_030428745.1 Alphaproteobacteria bacterium | reverse complement strand
GGCGTCCAACGTCCTTCACCCCATCAACCATTCTGGTGACAAGGAAGGCTGCACCCGTCATGACGACGGGTCGGTGACGACGCCCAAGGGTTTCAAGGAAGCCTATGAGGTTTACAAGCAGGGCGGCTGGCAGGGACTTTCCTTCGATCCCGACTATGGCGGGCAGGGGCTGCCTTACATTCTCGCGGTGGCGGTTTCGGAAATGGTGTCAGCGGCGAACATGGCCTTCGGCATGTATCCGGGCCTCGCCCGCGGCGCCGCCGACGCCATTTACGCCCATGGCACAGACGAACAGAAACAGAAATATCTCCCCAACATGATCGCCGGCGAGTGGGGCGGGACCATGAACCTCACCGAGCCGCATTGCGGCACCGATCTGGGGCTCTTGCGCACCAAGGCTGTTCCCCAAGGCGATGGCGCCTACAAGATCACCGGCACCAAGATTTTTATCTCTGCGGGCGAGCACGACCTCACCGACCAGATCATCCATCTCGTGCTCGCGCGCATTGAAGGCGCCCCGGAAGGCGTGAAAGGCATCTCGCTTTTCATTGTGCCGAAATATCACCTTAATGAGGATGGCTCGCTCGGAGAGCGCAATGGAGTCATGTGTGGCTCCATCGAAGAGAAGATGGGCATTCATGCCAACTCGACCTGCGTTCTCAACTATGACGATGCGACGGGCTATCTCCTCGGCGAAGAAAACAAGGGCCTTCGCGCCATGTTCACGATGATGAACGAAGCGCGGCTCGGCGTCGGCCTGCAAGGCATGGCGATTTCCGAAGTCGCCTATCAGAATGGCGCGGCGTATGCGAAAGACCGCCTTCAGGGCCGTGCGCTCACAGGCGCGAAAGAGCCGGAAAAGCCCGCAGACCCGATCATCGTCCACCCGGATGTGCGTCGCATGCTCATGGATCATCGCGCCTTTACCGAAGGCGCGCGCGCCTGGATGTACTGGTCGGCGCTATGGGGTGATCTGCACACCAAGGCCGAAGACGACGGCACGCGTCAGAAAGCGGACGATTATATGGGCCTGATGACGCCGGTCCTGAAATCCTATCTCACTGAAAAAGGCTACTGGCACGCCACCAATGCACAGCAGGTGCTGGGCGGTCACGGCTATATCGCGGAATGGGGCATGGAGCAGTTTGTGCGCGATGCGCGTATCGCCATGATCTATGAAGGCGCCAACGGCATTCAGGCGCTCGACCTTGTGGGCCGCAAATTGCCGAAAGACGGCGGGCGCGCGATTATGGCCTTCTTCGCCGAAGTCGATGAGTTCGTGAAAGACAATGAGGCCAATGAAGAGATGAAGCCATATCTCGACGGGCTTGCCGCCGTGAAGGCTGATCTTGTCGAGGCGACGCAGTGGTTCATGGCGAACGCCATGCAAAATCCGAACAACGCTGGCGCAAGCTCCATGGACTATCTTTGCCTGTCCGCGCTGACCAGCCTCGCCTATGCTTGGGCGCTCTCTGCGAAAGCGGCGCTTGAGAAAAAAGATTCGGGCGATGATTTTTACAAGAACAAACTGATCACGGCGAAATATTTTGTCGACCGGATTCTTCCCGAACGGTCTGCGCATCTTGCGAAAATCAAATCCGGTTCTGAAGCGATGATGGCGCTCGATGCGGAGGCGTTTTAATCAGCGCTGATACGCATACGCTTCTTTTTGATCTTGGCGGGGTCGTGGTTGATTATCGCGGCCCCGAACGGCTTGCGGCGTTGTCGAATGGGCGCCTTTCTCTCGCCGACGCCCATGAGGCTCTATCAACAACGCCGACGCTACACGAGTTTGAGCGCGGGGAGCTGTCCCCGTTGGCGTTTGCAGAGAGTGCGGTGACGGCTTGGAATCTTGACGTGACGCCCGGTGATTTTATCGCCGATTTCGAAACATGGCCTGAGCGTTTCCTGCCCGGCGCGCGCGAAACGATTAAAGCGCTGGACGGGCAATACCGGCTCGCCTGTTTCTCCAACATCAACATTCCTCACTGGCGCCAGGCCGAGGCATTGGGCGTTGCACCCCTATTTGAACATACGCTGCTCTCGCACGAACTCGGCGCACGCAAGCCTGAGAGGCGCGCCTATGAGAAAGTTATTGACGCGCTGGGCGGCGACTCGTCCGGCATTGTGTTTTTTGACGATATTGAAGCCAACGCGGCGGCGGCGCGGCGCGCAGGCATGCAGGCTTATGTTGTCACGCCGAACGAGGGCGTGAGAGGCGCTTTAGAGGCCGCCGGCGTTGCATGAATGCGCGCCGGCGCTAACCGATTTGTCATGCAGCGCAGCATCGCTTTTTAAGACCTGATTAACCGGGCAAGCGCATGACCTTTTATTAAGCGGGGGGCGGTTTTGCTTCCGCCCGGCTGATTGACTTTCTTTTTATGAAAACTGTCAGGATGCGGATGGAACAGGCGTCTTCGGGCGCTGTTGCAAAGCCGTTCAACCAGTACAGCGTAAGGAGAAAGTAATGCGTAAGCCCACCTATGAATTCGAGGTTTTGAACGGCGCCGGCAAAATTGTCCGCCGCTGCACGCAAACGTGCCATAATATCGGGGCGCAGGAACGGACCTTCGATTTGTTGCGGTCGACACCCGGAGCCGCCGCGGTGTTCGGTTTTGAAAAACGCGGCCGCCACGTTCATTCCGCCTATCGCGAATAGGACAGGCGCTACATCTGCGTCATCTGTGCCTGTCGCCTGTCGCCTGTCGCCTGACGCTTCGGCCTCTGGCGATTGCCGTCGGGCGCGAAACCTATAGGATGCGCCCGAATAGTGGGCAGGTTTCGCCCACAGACATGGAAAAAGGGGCGCCAGATGCGTTTAACGATTGCGTTATTGATGAGTGCGGCGATGCTCGCCGGATGCGGCGAACAGACGGCCGTAAAAGAACCAGCGTCAAGTGAAGCAGTTTCAGCCGAAGCGGGCGCCGCGCCAAGCGCGGAAGAGATCGCTGCGGAGACAGCACGGCTTAATGAATGGTTCGACGCCAAATTCGATGAAGAACTCGATTTCAGTCCAATCCAGCGCACCTTTCTTGGGGACAAGAAAGACTACGACAAGATCGATGATCTTTCTGAAGCAGCGCAGGACGAAAAGCTCGAATGGCAGCGTCAAACTGTTGAAGAGCTGAAGGCGAATTTCGATCGGACGAAACTGACGCCTGAAGCGCGGACATCTTACGATGTCTGGATCTATCAATATGAGCGCGCAGCCTCAGCCGACAAGTTTCGCCGTAATGATTATGTGTTCACCCAGATGCAGGGGCCGCAGGCTTTCCTTGCGCAGTTCCTGATCGCCTTTCACAAGGTCGAAGAGCCGTCCGATATGGAGGCTTATATTACGCGGATCGGCGGCGGCGCCCGCGCTCTAGGGCAGCTTTTGGACTCGGCGAAACTGAACGCCGAGGCGGGCTCGCGTCCACCGCTTTTCGCCTATGAGGGTGTCCTGGAACAATCACGCGCGCTCGTCACCGGCGCCCCCTTCGACGGTGAGGGCGACAGTCCGGTCTGGGCCGACGCCAAAGGGAAAATCGCTGCGCTTCTCGACGCCGGCGAGATCGATCAGGCGAAGGCCGATGAACTGGAAGCGGCGGCCCGCACAGCGCTGATTGAAGAGTGGGGTCCGGCCTATCAGGAACTCATTGACTGGTTCGAGGAAGACAAAGTCAACGCTGATGAAGTCGCCACAGGGGTCGGCAAGAACCCGAATGGCGCGGCATACTATGCAGACCGGTTAGCGGGATCGACCACGACTGACATGACGCCCGAGGAAGTCCACCAGCTTGGTCTTTCCGAGGTTGCGCGCATCAAAGGCGAAATGGAGACGATCAAGGAACAAGTCGGTTTCGACGGCACGCTGCAGGAATTTTTCGTGTTTGTGCGCGATGATCCGCAGTTCTATTACCCGAACACGGATGAGGGGCGGCAAGCTTATATCGACGCTGCGACGGAGCACCTCGACTTTATCGGCGAAAAGCTGCCGGACTATTTCGGAATTCTGCCGAAAGCGGACCTTGTCGTGAAGCGTGTGGAGCCGTTCCGGGAACAGGATGGCGCCGCGCAACATTACTTTCCGGGAACGCCTGACGGCTCACGCCCTGGCGTTTATTACGCGCATCTTTCCGATATGAGCACGATGCCGATCCCGCAGCTCGAAGTGATCGCCTATCACGAAGGCAATCCGGGCCATCACATGCAGATTTCGATCGCACAGGAGCTGACCAGCGTGCCGACATTCCGCACCCAGGCAGGCTTCACAGCTTATTCCGAAGGGTGGGGCCTTTATTCGGAACTGCTCGCCAAGGAAATGGGCGCCTATGAGGATCCCTATTCAGACTTCGGACGTCTGACGACGGAAATCTGGCGCGCCATTCGCCTCGTTCTCGACACCGGCTTTCACTACAAAGGCTGGACCGAAGAAGAAGGCGTTCAGTATTTCATGGAAAACTCCCCCGCGGCTGAAGGGCAGATCCGCTCAGAAGTTCAGCGTTACATCGTCTGGCCGGGCCAGGCGACGGCTTACAAAGTCGGTATGCTGAAGATTCTTGAGT
>JAUIEG010000290.1 GCA_030428745.1 Alphaproteobacteria bacterium | reverse complement strand
CCCGTCGCTCGGAACCCTGTTCACCACACTCGCCGAGAATGACGAACTCGCCGAACGCTCCGATCTCGGTCAGGAGACATTGCAGGATATTTACGCCGAACTCGCCGCCGTCGCCGAAGCAAGCCTCGCCGGCGGGCGCCGCCCGTTCTCCTGGATGGGCGCGCTCGACGAGGACACCCGTAACGAGCCGCATCATACGAGACTCGTTTATGCGACGCCGGTTCTCGATTTCACCAAGCTGAAGCCGGCCAAGGCGGCGATCACCGCGCTGCGCGCCGAAACCGACGCGATGAGCGAAGCCTATGGCGGGCGCGTTGAAACCTATGTGACAGGCGATCCGGCGCTTCGGATGGAAGAACTGGAATCGGTGACGACGGGCATTGGCCTGTCGTTCCTTTTGTCTTTTGTGCTGGTCTCGCTTCTGCTGCTGCTTTGCTATCGCTCGCTGCCCATGGCCGTACTGACGCTTTCCGGTCTGGTCGTAACCCTGATGCTGACTTCGGCTTTTGCGGCCGCCTTTATCGGCGAGCTTAATCTTGTCTCCGTAGCCTTCACGGTGTTGCTGGTGGGGCTTGGGCTCGACTTCGCCATCCACTTGCTCCTTCACATCCAGGAACACCGTTCGGCGGGCCGCGATAATCGAAGCGCCTTGCGCCGCGCCATTCACGAAGTGGGTCCGGCGCTGGCCCTTGCGGCGCCGACAACGGCCATCGCCTTTCTTTCCTTCATGCCGACCCGCTTTGACGGCATCGCCCAGCTCGGCCTGATCGCCGGCGCCGGCGTCATCATCGCCTTCTTCGTCACCATTACCTTTGCACCCGCCGCCCTCGCGCTGTTCAAGGGCCAGCCGGGTAAAACCCATTCAGGCCGCGTGCGCGGTCTTTTCAACTGGATTGAAAACCACGCAGGGCCAGTCGCCGCCGCCACCGTAATTTTCGGCCTCGCAGCGCTCCTCTTGATGCCGCAGGTGCGTTTCGACGCGGACCAGATGGCGCTCAGAAATCCGCATTCCCCGTCAGTGCAGGGCTTCAACCTGCTTTTCGACGATCCGGAAACTGCGCCCTATCGCCTGAGCCGTCTTGTGGACGGCGCGGCGGACGCGACTGAGACCCACAACATCGTCAGCCAGCTTGATAGCGTCGAGGCGACGCGGTCCCTGCTGAATTTCGTTCCCGACGAGCAGGATGAAAAGCTGGAGCTCATCGATTTCGGCGCCGGCACGCTGGTTTTCGCGCTCGACGCCGAGCCCGCCTCGATCGAAGGGCCGTCGGCCGCCGAAGGAATCGCCGCCCTCAAATCCCGGCTTGACGAAGCTTATGAAGACGGTCCCGGCGCAACGCTCGCGGCCTTACTTGGCCGACTCGAAAATAACGACGCCGCGCAAGCGCTCATGCAGGAAAATGTCTTTGCCTTCTGGCCGCAACTGACAGCGCAACTGCGCGACAGCATGAACGCCGACTATGTGGAGCTTGAAACGCTCCCAACGGCGTTGCGCGAGCGTTATCTCAGCGCTGACGGCAAATGGCGCGTGGACATCTTGCCGAGCGCCGATGTGCGCGACTATCGCGCGCTCGACACCTTCGTCGCGGATGTTGAGGGCGTCCTGCCTGATCTTGCCGGCGGCGCCTATCAGGCGAAGAAAGCCGGCGAAACGATTTCCTTCGCTATGCTTGAAGCGACCGGCATCGCCTTCGCCGTGATTGCTGTCTTTCTCTGGCTTCTCGTGCGGCGGTTGCGCACCGTGTTGCTCATGCTGTTCCCGCTGGCGCTGGCGGCGGTGCTTACCTCGGCGACAGGCGTCCTGCTCAATATTCCGTTCAATTACGCCAACGTCATCGTCCTGCCGCTGCTCATCGGCATCGGCATCGACTCAGGCATTCACCTTGTCTTGCGCAACGACCAGATCAAGAAAGGCGAAGGCGTTTACGGCACTTCGACGCCGCGCGCCGTCCTCTTCTCTGCGCTGACCACGGTCGCCTCCTTCGGCAGCCTGATGCTGTCGCCGCACCGGGGCACCGCCTCCATGGGTGAGCTTCTCTCCATCGCCATCGCGTTCACCCTTCTGTGCACCCTTGTGGTCCTGCCTGCCGCCTTCCGGTTCGATAAAAAACCGGCCTCGACGCTGTAAAAGGAACGGTCGGCAAAGGTTATTATTTTCAGGAGCTTGCGGCCATATTGCTGAGATGCGCCCGAGGCCGCCTAACGCAAATGTCATAGACGGCGCCCAGAGCCGGCGCATTCCTGCTGGAATTTGGCCGCAATCGACCCATATTCACCAAACTTGATAAAGAGCGCCGTATCGAGCGCCGACCAGTCTGAGGGCCAATTCCATGTTCATGTCTCGCGTTAAAGTTTTCGCCGCCCTGATCGCCGCCGCGTCCGCCGCGCCTGTCATGGCGCAGGACCCCGAGCCTGCGGCTGAGACGGAAGAAAGCGCCGTCGAGGGCGCGGTCGCCTTCGCCAAGGTCCTGACCGCTGACGCCACGACCGCGCTGACATCAGACAAGAGCGAAGCAGAGCAACTCACCGATTTTCAGGCCGTGCTGGCGGACGGCATGGCACTCGACGTCATCGGCAAATTCATGATTGGCGAAGCGCGCAAGACCATGAGCGACGACCAGCTCGCGCGATATGACGCCGTCTTTCCCGATTATCTCACCAAGCTTTACGCCGAACAGTTTCAGGACATTGTCGGCAAGCCGCTGGAGGTTCTCGAAGCCAAAGAGCTTGGCGCCCGCGATGTGATCGTCAGGACCCAATTCGACCGCGAAGAAGGCTCGCCCATCATGGTCGACTGGCGCGTTCGGCAATTGCGCTCCGGCGAGCGCAAGGCCATCGACATCATCGTTCAGGGCGTTTCCATCATGCTCGTCAAACGCGAGGAGTTCTCCTCCTTCATCGCGACGAATGGTGTGGATGCGCTCTTGGATCGGCTGGAGGAAGAGGCGGCTTAAGTCTAATTAAGCGGCTCTTCCTAGTCTCCGGGCTTTTCGCCGGTGGTCGTCCCATCAAACAAATTGATATTCCGCAGACAATCCGATTGCTCAGTGTAAAAAGGGCTGGATTCAATAGCGGTAATGACATTGCCCTGCAAGCACAGATCGATCTGAACATTCCTTATATGTAGCTTGGCCAAATCTTGTCTCTGTTTGAAACGAACCACTTTATTCGGTTTGAGCAATTCGTTCGCTTCTTCAATCGTTTTCCCGCAGATTAAGTCACAAACCAACGTGTCGTACGTATCCAAATATGTCGCTTGTATGCGGTTATTATCGCGTAAGGAATAAATAGCTACACTCTTGTCTATATAGATATAGGCGGCGACAGCGAGTGTGATTAGAAGCATGATCGCGAGAATGGCAATCGTCATGTTCCGCTTCATTCTGATCCCTATTTATTGATTAGCTCTTCCGCTCGAACACAAAATCTGCCGCGCCTTTAAGCGGGTCGGCGGCCGCGCCGAAGCGGTCGAGATGGGCCTTGCAGCGCTCGACGAGATCGGCAGCTTTCGACTTGGCGCCGTCCATGCCGAGGAGCTTGATGAAGGTCGCCTTGTCCATTTCCGCGTCCTGCCCCGCCGGCTTGCCGAGGGTTTCAGCGTCTGCGGTCGCATCCAGAATGTCGTCGACGATCTGAAAGGCGAGCCCGAGGTCTTCCGCGTAGTTGGTCAGCGCCGCGACTTCGTCGCTTGAGGCATCTCCAATTAATCCGCCGCCGACCGCGGAGAAGCGGATCAACGCGCCGGTCTTCAGCCGCTGCAACTCCTCAATCCCTACGAGATCGAAATCCTTCTGCTCCGCATAGATGTCGATCATCTGGCCGCCGACCATGCCGATCTTGCCGGACGCGCGCGCGAGCTCCAGCGCAATAGCGCATCTGACGTCGCCGTCAGGATGGGTTTCCTTCTCTGCGAGAATTTCAAACGCCTGGGTCAGCAAGGCATCGCCCGCGAGGATCGCCGTCGCATCGTCGAATTTCTTGTGCACCGACGGCCGCCCCCGGCGAAGGTCGGAATCATCCATCGCCGGCAGGTCGTCATGGATCAGCGAATAGCAGTGGATCATTTCAACAGCGCAGCCGACGCGCACCGAGCGCGCGCGGGGCGCCTCAAACATATCAGCCGCACCAATCACCAGAAACGGGCGCAACCGCTTGCCGCCGTCGAGCGCGCCCCAGCGCATGGCGTCGACGACGCGGCCGAGCGGGCCATCCCGCGTCGGCAGAAACGCGTCAAGCGCATCCTCAACAAGGGCGGCGGTTTCTTTGATGGTGCTGGCGAAGGCTGACATCAGGCTGGTCTCTCGTTTTCCGCTCATCCCCGCGAAAGCGGGGATCCATTTATGAATTCGCTATTTTTGGATCCCCGCTTTCGCGGGGATGAACGAAGGATTATTCGGCCTCAGCCAAAAACGCCACCCCGCGCCTAGCGCACCTGCACAAAGCCCGAGCCGTCACATACTTCGCATTCGCGCGCCAAGAAGCCACGCTTCCCCCGCCCATCGCAAGATCCACACAGGCTCTTGGCTGTCGCCTTCGCCCCTAGAAAG
>JAUIEG010000289.1 GCA_030428745.1 Alphaproteobacteria bacterium | reverse complement strand
AATACGCTTCAGCGTAATCCTGCTTCACGGATATGGCTTGCACGTATTTTTCAACAGCCTCTTCCAGGCGCCCGAGATTTTTTAGCGCCACACCGAGATTGTTATAGGCGTCGGGAAAATTCGGATCGGCGTCGATGGCTTGTCGGAAGTCTGCGGCGGCGCTTTCCTGATCGTCCTGTCGCGCATTAACGGCGCCGCGAATATTATGCAGGAAGGAATTTCCGGGGAATTTTTCAATAAGCGCTGTCGCAGCCGAGTGCGCCGCTTCAAGCTCGCCATTATTGTAAAAAGCGATAACCGCTTCGACTTCATCTCGCGCTGGAGCGCTATGTCCGTCCTGAAATGTCACTCGCGCCGGATCCAATCTGCTGCTTCCCGACATGACGCTTTAGAAGCACGCCACGTTTTCACCCCTTAGAAGACAGGCCATTGAGCAGCTCAGTATAGGCGGGACGCTGCACCGCAAACGAGCGCGTTCGTCGCATATGAAATTCGGTTCATCGCACATTCAATTCGCCAATCGCTCTCCCGTGACGCCATAGGCTCAAAACCGCACAAGCTGCCCTGGAACAGCAATAATATGCTGCTATGCGTCGGGGCGGCGTTGCGGAGACTGCTTTTTCGTCTCGCATGCTGAATCGGAGAACGCCCGGTGACTTGATCGTCGCAGCACGCTAAGGGCGGACCGAAGGAGCCCCTATGTCTGTCGGCGCTGTTAAAACGACTATCACCTACGGAGAAATTTTACGCCTCGCCTGGCCAGCCTCAGTGGCTGCCGCGGTGACGCCCCTTTTGGGCGCTATAGACGTGTGGGCGCTGGCGCAATCCTCACGCCCTCTCGACATCGCCGCGATCGGGCTGGGTTCGGTCATATTCTCTCTCGCCTACTGGACCTTCGGCTTTATCCGCATGAGCGTCGCCGGCCTCACCGCGCAAGCCGCCGGCGCCGAAGATGAAGCGGAAGCGCGCGCATCGCTGGTCAGGGGCGGGGTGATCGGCGGGGCCATCGGCGTCGCACTCGTCGCGCTGCAAATCCCTATCGGCCTTGCCGCCTTTCAGTTGCTTGGAACGGGATCGGAGGCGAGCGCTGAAACCCTCGCCCATGGACGGACCTATTTTGACATCCGCATCTGGGGCGCGCCTTTCGCCCTCGCCTCCTACGCGGCCTTTGGCTGGCTGACCGCGCGCGGGCGAACCGATTTTCTGATGGCCGCGAGCCTGTTCATGACCATTCTCAATATCGGTCTCGACTACTTGTTTGTCGTCGGCTTCGGCTGGGGCGCGGCTGGCGTCGCCTATGGAACGCTGATCGCGGAGGTCGCCGGCTTTTTCGCGGCTATGGGTTTTGTGCTCATGCTCCTGAAGAACCATGGCGGCGTCAAATCTCACTGGCGGCCGGAAGAATTCTGGAAGGCCGAGCGACTCAGCCGAACCGTCGCCATCAATTTCGATATCTTTATCCGCACCCTCCTACTCGCTTTTTGCTTTGCGTGGTTCGTGCAGCGCAGCGGCGCCTTTGGCGATGTGACGCTCGCCGCCAATCAGGCCTTGTTGCAGCTTTTTCTTTTTACCGGCCTCGCGCTCGATGGAACGGCCATCGCAGCAGAGACCCTTGTCGGACAGGCGGTCGGCGCCCGCGATCGCGCCGCGGGCAAAGCGCGTTACCTGCAGGCAGTGCGCAAGACATTTCTGCTCGGCTGTGTCGCGGCCGTGTTTTTCACCGCTTTTTACTGGATCACGGGCGCGGAGCTTATCGCCTTGCTGACGCCGGAAGGACCGATCCGCGACGCCATGAACGCTTATATGCCCTGGGTTATCGTAAGCCCGTTGATTGTCGTCATCGGCTTTCAGCTTGACGGGATCTTTATCGGCGCCACGCGCTCGCGCGAAATGCGCGACTCCATGATCATCTCAGCGCCGATCTTCATCGCCGCGTCCATCTGGCTCGCTAATTCTTGGGGAAATCACGGTCTCTGGACGGCGTTTTCGCTTTATTTCGTTATGCGTGCGGCGACGCTCGCCATCTGGTTGCCGCGCATCGCACGGGTCTTCGACTAAGCCACGCTGGCGCCCACCGCATCCCTGATCTGCGCAAAACCATCTGCATCAAGGAAAGAAGGAAGCTCTTTCAGAATCTGCGACGGCAGGCCCGGCCCTGCGTAAACGAGCGCCGTGTAAAGCTGGACGAGCAATGCGCCGGCGAGAATTTTCTCATAAGCGTCCCGCGCAGACGCAACGCCGCCAACGCCGATCAGCGGAACATCTTTTCCGATGACGCCGTAAAACTCACGCAACAGCGCCGTGGACATGGCGAATAAAGGCCTGCCGGAAAGCCCGCCCGTTTGCGCCGCTTCGGCGCTGCGCAAATTCGGCGCGCGGGAAATCGTCGTATTGGAAATGATCAGCGCATCGAGCTTCATGGCGCGAGCGACATCGGCGATATCGGCTTTGTCTTCATCGGCGAGATCGGGCGCGATCTTTAAGAACACAGGCGTTCCGGTCGCCGCCTGATCGCGCGCCGCCAGCACTCGGCCCATCAGCTCCTCCAGGGACGCCTTGCCCTGAAGCGCGCGCAAGCCGGGCGTGTTGGGCGAGGAAATGTTGACCGTGAAGAAATCGACAAGTCCTGTGAGCGCCCTGACCCCTTGCACATAGTCTTCGGCGCGGTCTTCTGAATCCTTGTTGGCGCCGAGATTGACGCCGACAATACCGGTCCGCGCCCGCAATTTGAGCCGCGCCGCGACAGCCTCCAGCCCCTCATTGTTGAAACCATAGCGGTTGATGACGCCCGCATCGGCGCGCAGACGAAACACCCGCGGACGGGGATTGCCGGGTTGAGCGCGCGGCGTCACGGCCCCCACTTCCACAAAGCCGAAACCCATTTGGAGCGCCGCGTCGGGCGCCTCCGCGTTCTTGTCAAACCCGGCGGCGAGCCCCAGCGGATTGGAAAAGGAGATCCCGGCAACCTCCATGGCGAGACGGGGATTGTCGATGTTCACTTTCGGGCCGAAACCTGCCTTCAGCATACGGATCGTCAGATGATGCGCAGTCTCCGCATCGAGGAGGCCCATGGCCTTGGAGCCCAGACCGGCAAGAAGCATCGGCGTTTTCACTCGCCATCTCCGAAAGCGAAAGCGTCGCCGTCACGCCGCAGCGGGATCGCCCGGGCCACCTGCGCCGCCTGAAGGTCGCCATAATAATGGGGGAATGCGTCGCCGCGTTTCGGGGCGAGCTCGAACTTCACCTTGTCCGCCACAAGCGCAAGAGGAATTTCCAGCGCCACCAGATCGTCGGCGCCCGCAAAATGAAGGCGCGCTGTTTCCAGCGCCTGGTCGCGGGTCGACAGATGGAAATACCCGTCTTTGACGTCGATCTCGCGCTTTGGCACAGCGCCGTTTTCGCACGCCTGCCGCCATTCCGCAGCGCTCGCCAGGCGATAAATGAATTCCGGGGTTTGATCTGACATAGCGCTCCCCTATCGCGGCCCGCTAATCCAGTCCAGCCTTCCCCTGCTGGACAGCGCCCGCCAACCAAGGACAAAGTGCGCGCCCATGAAACCTATGCGCATCCTTTTTGGCTTTCTGTTCGCCGCCGCCGCGGGCCTCGCCGCCCAGGCGAGCGGCCTTCCCCAGCCTATCGTCGCCACCATCGCCATCACGGCGCTGACGGCGTTCTGGTGGGTGAGCGAGGCTTTGCCCATTCCGGCGACGTCACTCGTTCCCTTCGCGCTGTTTCCGCTTGCGGGCGTTCTCGACCAGCGCCAGGCCGCAGAGGCGCTTGGCTCTTATGTGATCGTCCTGTTGATGGCCTCTTTCATGTTGTCAAAAGCGCTGGAACGCTCCGGCGCCCACGAACGCCTCGCCCTTTACATGATCAACCTTGTAGGCGGATCGGGACGACGGCTGGTGATCGGCTTCATGATCGCGGCGGCGGTTCTCTCCATGTGGATATCGAACACCGCGACAACATTGATGCTCGCCACCATGGCGCTGGCGATCCTGTCGCGCACGGACGACCGGAAGCTCGGCCCGGCCCTGCTTCTTGGCATCGCCTACGCCGCGTCTTTCGGCGGGACGGCGACGCTGATCGGCACGCCGCCCAATCTCATTTTCGCCGAAAACTACCTGATCGCCACCGGTGAAGAGTTTTCTTTCACGCGCTGGATGAGCATCGGCCTTCCCATCGTTATCATCGGCATACCCGTGATGGCGTTGTGGCTGACGCGAAACCTCGGCGGGGTCGAAACCCCGAAGCTCGCCGATCCCGGCCCCTGGCGCACAGACGAAAAACGCACGCTCATTGTGTTCGCCATCGCCATTCTGCTTTGGGTGACGCGCATCGAACCCTTCGGCGGCTGGTCCGGCGCGCTCGGCATGGGGGCGGCCGGCGATTCCACGGTTGCGGTTTTCGCTGTTCTTTTGATGTTTCTTGTGCCCGACGGAAAAGGCGGCGCCCTCCTTGACTGGAAATCGGCGGGCGACATTCCATGGGGGATGCTGCTGTTGTTCGCGGGCGGCATCTGCATCGCGAGCGGCTTTCGCGAGAGCGGGCTCGATGAA
>JAUIEG010000288.1 GCA_030428745.1 Alphaproteobacteria bacterium | reverse complement strand
CAGGCCGGTGCAGCGGCGCGTCGCGCGCGGGCAACCGGATTCAATATACGATTTCTACGGGCCAGCTTTGCCGCAACGAAATCATTCAGGTGGTGGACAACACCTCGGGCTTCACTGTCGGTTCTTGTGGTCTCGGTTCATTTCAGGAGCTTGTGAAAAAGCCCGCCGAGGACGAATAGAAATTGGCTGGCCAAAGTAAGGATTCGCTCACCCATGCATAAGAAATTTATTCCCGTCGCCGCCGGGCTGAGCGCCGCCATGATGGCGAGCGGCGCCCTTGCCGTCATGGCCGCAGGCGAGAAGGCGCAAGAAGTCCTGTCCAAATATGAGAAGACGGGGGATAGCCGGAATTGCCTGATGCTGTCATCGGTTCGCGACACCGATCCGCTCGACGACTATACGATTCTTGTCGAAGCGTCGGGCGGCGCCGTTTACCTCAATGAGCTTAACGGGCGCTGCTCAGGGCTTGGCCGCGAAGGTCGTTACGTGCGTCGTTCGTCCTCAACAAATATGTGTAAGGGCGACATCATCCGCGTCATCGACAGTTTTGGAAACACCAGGGGATCATGCAGCCTTGGCGCGTTCGAACAGCTTTCGGAAATTCCGGAGGGCGAAGGCGCGTCCGAATAGCTGACCGTTGAAAGATTATTGCGCCCGCACAGATATCGTGCGGGCGTTTTTATTTGTATGCGGAATAGTTTCGCTGGTTAACAAAACCTTTTTCAAAAGTAAAAAATCCAATAATTCGGTGTTAACGGGATTTTAGCTCCGGCCCGATCATCCTTGCCATGGTTAATCCGTTCGCGACGGTTGCGGACGGAGTGTAATTCAAGGGGCCGTAAGAATGACAATAGCAATGGGTGTGGAAGCGCTTGAGACGGCGGAGCCGGTTTTGAGCGATATGGAAATGTACCGGTTAGGGCTGGAAGCATCGACGGGTGGGGATGACGGGGTTTTCGATCTCATCACTGCGCATAAATGGTTTAACCTCGCAGCCATGCAAGGAAACCTCGAAGCGCGCGCTTATCGCGCTGAGCTCGCCAATGAAATGACTGCAGAAGAGATTGCTGAAGCGCAAAAGCTCGCCCGCGAATATCTCGCGACGCATCGCGCCAAAGCCAGCGCCTAAGCCTTTAAGACAGCCCGGCGCCGCCGGGTGAGGGACGGCGTTTTTGAAACGCTGTCAGATGTCGTCGGGGTGAACGTCATGGTCGGCGCCAGCGCCGAGTTCTTCTGAGGCGATGCGGCGGAAAGTCTGTTTTTGCGTTTCGTCGAGATTGGCGAAACGCGGGCGTTTGGCGCCGCGAAGCGCCGCCTTTTCCGGCTCGCTCATCTGCCGCCACATTTTTTTACGCCTTTCGCGGAACGCCGTGCGGCCAGCCTCGTCGAGAGAGAGATAGCGTTTCGCCGTCGCCGCCTCGATCTGCCGCGCCTGAGCCAGGCGCAGGCTCGATTCGAAGAAATCGGCCGCTACAAGCTCCACGAAAATATCTGTTTTCTGCGCGTTTACGGGCAGGGGCTCCGGCTCGCCGGCCCACGCCTGAAGGGCGCTGCCGAGCGTCATGGCGATCACCGCTGAAAACAGGAATTGTCTGCGCAAAGTTCTGATCCCCCACCGCTTTCCAGCCTAGAGCGCATTCCGAAAAGTGGAAACCGGTTTTCGGAGAAAATGCGCGACAAGCAACCAGCATACGCGCCTGGACTTGCCATCGGCTGAAGGAGATACATGCAAATTGGCGGATTCGCCCATATTGTGGAAAAAAACCGCCCGAAGGCCGCGGACGGCCTTGCAAACCGGCCGGTCCTGGCTTAGACGACCGGGCTTCCTATTCAAGCGCAGGATGTCCTTCGCGGGCTCGAAGGCCCCGGCCGTCCGGCGCGACAGAGACATAAGATTTAGAGGTTTTCCATGGCCGTCCCGAAGAGAAAAGTCACGCCCGCCAAACGGGGCATGCGCCGCAGCCACGACAAGCTCGGACAGGCGAGCTACATCGAAGACAAGGATTCGGGCGAGCTGCGCCGTCCGCATCATATCGATCTCAAAACCGGCAAATATCGCGGCCGTCAGGTGCTTGAGGCGCAGGACGACTAAGCGAACGCCCTCGGTTGACTGGTTTGAACGCCGCCCCTGACAGCCGTCTTGGGCGGTGTTTGCATTTATGCGCCCGGCGCTTATGCTTTCATCGGGTGTGGGGCCCAGCCAGGGAAATCGGGATGAAGGTCATCAAAGCTGCTCTTCTTGGCGCGATCGGGGTGTTCGGCGCGCTGTTTCTTTCCGGGTGCGTCACCACCTATCCGTATCAGACGGCGTTCGACGCCTGCGACGTCGAAGCGGGCGCCTGTTATCGCTATTGCGAGGAATCGGGGTTGAGCGAGGGCGAATATGCGTCCTGCCACGCCGATTGCGAGGTTGGCGCAAACCGGTGTTTCGCTGACGCCTATGACCGGTATTCGTATAATCGCAGCGCATATAACGGGAGTTACTATGCGCCATCCTGGCCTTGGTATGGCCGTTACGGCGCGTGGGGCCCGTCGAGCGGCTATTATTTCGGCTTCAACTATTCGAGCGGATACGGCAATTATCGTCGCCCCTATTATGGCGACCGCTATTATGATGGCGGTCACGGCTATGACCGCCGCAGAAAAAAGGACCGCCGGCGCAAGGACGGCGATGGCGGCGGCGCTTATGCGCCCCCGCCGGGCTCTCCGGCTGCGAACAACCCCAATCGCCCGCGCCAGATGCCCAATAACCGGGGTGCGACACCCGCGCCCAGGGCGCCGGTTCAATCAGCGCCCACTCAGTCCACGCCGCCGCCTGCGGCCGCGCCGCGCCAGCAACAGCCAGTGCGGTCAAAACCCTCCAGCAAGTCGCGCCATAAAAGCGGGACGCCGAGGAGCAAGGAGCGGCCGCGGGACTATTAGGCGCCAGGATGGGCTTATATGCCAGGCGCCCGCGCTCCCGCCTTTGCCCCGCTCATTGCGCTGGCCATTGCGCTGGATTGAAGGCAGGCTATAGAGGCTCCGGAATAACAACCGGAGCCTTTTCTCATGACCGCTATCGCCGACATTTTCGCCCGTGAAATCCTCGACAGCCGGGGCAACCCGACCGTTGAAGTGGACGTAACGCTCGAAGACGGGTCCATGGGCCGGGCGGGCGTGCCGTCGGGGGCTTCCACCGGCGCGCATGAAGCGCATGAGCTTCGCGATGGCGGCGATCGCTATGGCGGCAAGGGCGTCCTCAAAGCCGTCGACGCCGTGAATGGCGAGATTTTTGATGCGCTCTCCGGGTTTGAAGCCGAAGAGCAGACACTGATCGACGAGACCATGATCGAGCTCGATGGCACGGAGAATAAATCGCGCCTCGGCGCCAACGCCATTCTTGGGGTGTCACTGGCGGTGGCGAAGGCGGCGGCGGATGCGTCTGCGCTGCCGCTCTACCGGTATGTAGGCGGCGTATCGGCGCGCGTCCTGCCGGCGCCGATGATGAACATCATCAATGGCGGTGAGCATGCCGACAATCCCATCGACATTCAGGAATTCATGATTATGCCGCTGGGCGCCGACAGTTTCTCGGACGCCTTGCGCATGGGCGCGGAAGTCTTTCATGCGCTGAAGAAAGGCCTGAAAGACGCCGGACACAACACCAATGTGGGCGACGAGGGCGGTTTCGCGCCGAACCTTAAATCCACCGATGATGCGCTCGGCTTCATCATGAAGGCGATTGAAAAGGCGGGCTACCGTCCGGCGGAGGATGTTTTCATCGCGCTCGATGCGGCGTCTACGGAGTTTTACAAGAACGGCAGGTATGAACTTGCGGGTGAGGGCAAGTCACTCGACGGCGAGGGGATGGCGAAATATCTCGCCGATCTCGTCGCGCGCTATCCCATCGTTTCGATTGAAGACGGCATGGCCGAAGACGACTGGGCTGGCTGGAAGGAGCTGACCGATATGGTCGGCGCCAAATGCCAGCTTGTCGGCGACGATCTTTTTGTCACCAATGAAAAACGCCTCCGCGACGGCATTGAAAAGGGCTGCGCCAATTCGATCCTCGTCAAGGTCAACCAGATCGGCACGCTCACCGAAACACTGGCCGCTGTCGATGTTGCCCATCGTGCAAGCTATACTGCAGTGATGTCGCACCGCTCTGGCGAGACCGAAGACGCGACGATCGCTGACCTCGCCGTCGCCACCAATTGCGGCCAGATTAAAACCGGTTCACTCGCCCGTTCCGACCGGCTCGCGAAATACAATCAGCTTCTCCGGATCGAACAGGAGCTTGACGACATGGCGCGATATGCGGGCGCTGCGGCGTTGGGGCGGTAGGTTTTGAGCGCACCCGTCATACGCCCGGCGACGAATGCGGACAGAGATAAGGTCCGGTCGCTGATCTTTGCGGTGCTTGATGAATATGACCTGGAGCCTGCGCCGAAGACGACGGACAGGGATCTGGACGATCTAGAAGGCTTTTACGCCGGCGGCCTGTTCGACGTCCTGGAAACGGCGGATGGCGACATTATCGGATCGGTAGGTCTCTGGCCGATGCAAGGCGCTGGGGAGGGCGGC
>JAUIEG010000287.1 GCA_030428745.1 Alphaproteobacteria bacterium | reverse complement strand
AGAGACGCAAACCGCTTCTGAATCTGCGGCGGATGCAGAACCTGCTCCGCAACAGCCTGCTGCGGCTGCAGTGGAAGCCGAACCGGCGCCCCAGGCCGAGACCAAAAAGCCCAATGGCGCCGCCCATGAAAACGGCCATGACGCAGTTGAGCCAAAAATGGAAACCGCGACGGAGGCACAGGCCGAGGACAAACCGGAAGAGACGTCTTCAGACGATCTTGCCGGAGCGCCCCAGCCGGCCGTCCAAAAGCCGAAGAAAAAAGGCTGGTGGAGCCGCGGCGGGGACGCCTGAAAGGCGCTTGCCGCGGTCCTCACAAATGCGGCGCCAGACGGCGCCGCATCTCGAAATCGCCGCAAAGCGCCATTAGACTGAGGCTTGCGTGCGCCGGATAGTCGGGGGGCGTGCGAAAGGGTAAAGGCATGCCGTTACAGTTAGTTAGGGCGCAGGTCGTTAAAGCATCGACGAAATTCAGATCGCGCTTGCGGAAATCGCTCGCCGTCATGGCCGCGCTTGCGACAGCCGCTGCGCCAATCGCGTCGCAGGCGCAAGGCATCTCCACCCTGCGCGACGCGGAAATTGAGGCGTGGCTGGAGGATTATTCCCGGCCGATCTTTACCGCGGCGGGGCTTAATCCCAAATCCATCGAAATAATCATCGTCAATGATCCGACGTTCAACGCCTTTGCTGGCGGGCGCTATATGGGCGTCAACTCCGGTCTTTTCACCTTCGCCAAGACGCCAAACGAAATTGAAGGCGTGATCGCGCATGAAGCCGGTCACCTTGCCGGCAATCATGGCGCGAGGTCCGCCGAAGCCATGGCGAACGCCGGCACACCGATGCTCCTCGGCCTCCTCCTCGCTGGCGCGGCCATTGCGGCAGGGGCGCCGGAAGCCGGCATCGGTCTCCTCGGGCTTGGCCAAAATATCGCGATCAAAGATTACCTCGTCTACAGCCGAAGCCAGGAAGCAACCGCCGACCAGTCGTCGATCACCTATCTCAACCGCCTCGGCAAATCGACAAAAGGCGCGATGGATATCTGGAGCCGCATGCGCAACTACCAGATTATCACCGGCCAGCGCGTCAATCCGTTTCTGCAATCGCACCCGCTCGCGAATGAGCGCTTTTCGGCGCTCCAAACCCGGGCGATGGAATCCCCCTATTTCAACGTTCAGGACAGTCCGGAGGAGATTCACCGGCTTCATCTCATTCAGGCGAAAATCAAGGGCTTCCTCCACGATCCCCTGCAAACCTTGCGTGATTATCCGTTATCGGACCAATCAGACCCCGCCCATTACGCCCGCGCTGTCGCCTATTATCGCCATTCAGAAATTGAAAAGGCGCTGAAAGAAATTCGCAAACTGACGGCCGAGCATCCTGACAATCCGTATTTTAACGAACTCGAAGGCCAGATCCTGTTTGAATATGGCCGCACCAATGAATCTATCGCTCCACATCGAAAAACCGTGGAGCTTCTTCCTGACAACCCGCTCATGCGGATCAATCTGGCGCGCTCGCTGATCGCGTCCAATGAACCGGATCTCATCGCCGAAGCAACGATCCATCTGAAGCGCGCCGTCGCCAAGGAAAAAGACAACGGCTTCGCCTGGTATGAACTCGCTCGCGCCTATGCGGAACAAGGCGAAACGGCGAAGGCCGACCTTGCAACAGCGGAATCGCGGTTTCAGTCCGGCGCCCATCCCGACGCCAATCACTTTGCGCGCCGCGCCTTGCCCGGTCTTGAACGCGGCACCGCTGAATGGCGCCAGGCAATGGACATCATCCTTGCGACCCAGCCCGCAGAAGGCGCGCCGCCGCTGCCTTCCGCACAACCGGCGCCGCAACCTTTGCCATCGCCGGAAGAGCGCCAGCCGCAGGAAAAGAAAACGCCGGACGTGCCCGATCCGATCGTTATCGATAGCAATTAAGCCGACATCACAGATAAGCGGCGTGGACACGCCTTAGAGGGGACAGGAGTAGGAAGATCATGTTGAATGCAAAAACTGCAATCGGGGCCGCGCTCGCCGGCTCATTTCTGCTAGGCGCGCTCGCCGTCGGCTATTCGGCCGCGCAGCAAAAAGAAGCCGGGCCGAAAGCGTCTCATGCACAAGTGTCGACGTCTTTTTCCGAGCTTGAAGAACAGGAGATCGGCGAGATCGTCCGCGCCTATCTCATGGAAAATCCTGAAGTCATCATCGAAGCGGTAAACGCCTACAGCCTTGAGCAGCGCATGGCCGAAGTCGAGCGCGCGAAAACAGCGGCAACGCAAAACCTTGCCCTCCTCCTCGACCCGGCGACAAGCCACGTCGCCGGCAAGAAACCGGAAGCCGCAAAAGTCGCCGTCATCGAGCTTTATGATTATCACTGCGGCTACTGCAAAACCGCGGCGGGCCTGGTGCAGGATGTCGTCAAGAAAGACGCCGACGTCAAAGTCGTATTCCGCGAACTGCCGATCCTGCGCGAAGAGTCGGCCTATGCGGCGGAAATGGCCCTGGCGGCGCGTGACAGCGACAAGTTTCTCGATTTCCACTTTGACATGCTCAGCTCCTCCGGCGTGCTGACTAAGGAGCGCGTCGACAACCTCGCCCGCAAGCATGGTCTGGATGTCAAGAAAATGAACGCCGAGATCGACTCCGGTTCAATCCCCGACATGATTGAGGCGAACCACATGCTCGCCCAGGAAATGGGCGTCGACGGCACGCCGGCCTTTATCGTCGCTTCCACCAACGGCGCCTTTGTGGATGTCATGGTGGGCTGGAGCGAAGAAAGTCTCCGCAATATGATCGATGAAGCAAAGAAAGCCGGCTAATTCTTCGCCGCTTTTTCATCCTGCTCAGCTTTTTTGAGCTGCGTCATTCTCCAGACGATCAACGCGGCAATCGCGATGATCGAAACCGCATAGGCGGTGAGGATATAAGGCGTCGTATGGGCGCTGAAATCCATCAGACCGCCTCCGTCGTTGTGGGCCGGCTCGGCGCCCGTCGCCCGCGCGCATCCAAACGCTGTCGGATCAGCGCCGCGCGCATGCCGGTAAAGACAAGCCAGGCGAACAGCGCCGTATAAGCGATCGCCATACCCAGAAGCGGCCAGAGCATGCTCGGGTGAATGGTCGGTCCGTCAAGGCGCATGACGCTCGTTGTCTGGTGCAGCGAGTTCCACCAGTCGACGGAAAACTTGATGATGGGGATGTTGATGAACCCAACCAACGCGAGAATACGGGCAAACCGCGCCGCGCGCGCGGTTTCCGGCACCGCCTGCCACACCGCCATATAGCCGAAATAGATAAAGAGCAGCAGCAGCATCGATGTGAGCCGCGCATCCCACACCCAGTAAGCGCCCCAGGTGGGCTTGCCCCACACCGCCCCGGTAAACAGGGCCAGCGCCGTGAAAACTGCGCCCGGAAGCGCAGCGGCGCGGGCGGCTACGTCTGCCAGAGAATGGCGCCAGACAAAAGCGACAAGACTCATCACCGCAATGAACGTGTAGGAGGCAAGCGCCGTCCACGCGGCGGGCACATGCACATACATGATGCGTGCGGAATCGCCTTGCTGGTAATCGGCAGGCGCCATGAACAGCCCGGCGTAAAGCCCGTAAAGCGCGCCAATGACGAAAACGCCAAACGCAACCGGCCCCGCGCCGCGCGCAAAAGCTTCAAACTTTGCTGGATTGGAAAACCGGCTCCACATGAACCTTGATGCTCCTATTCGAGGCTGACCCGTAAGGCGGCGATGGCGAAGACGGGCGTTGCGGCCGCCATAAACAGGCTAAGGGCGCCCAAAATCAAGGTCTCCGGGCCGAACAGACCTGCTCCCGCCAAAAACGCCTTCGCGGCCGTCACGCCGAAGACCAGCACTGGCGCCGTGAACGGCGCCGCGATAATCATCGCGAGGAGCCCGCCGGCGCGAAGCCCCGCGCTCAAGGCCGACGTCAGCACCGCAATTAAGACCAGCGCCGGCGCGCCGACCGCGAGGATCAGCGCTGCGCCAGCCCCTTGTGCAAAGGAAAGCCCAAGCATCGTCAGGAAAAACGGCGCGGCGATGATGATCGGCGCCGCAGCCGTGAGCGCCAGAAACACCGCCTTTGCGAACCAATAGGAAAAGAGCCCCTGTTTTTCAGCGGCCAGAACGCGCAGGGAACCGTCAGTCATATCCCGCTCGAAAAGATCGCCGGCCGCAAACTGGATTGCGAGCGCGGCGGCGAGCCACAACGCCGCCGGCGCCGCGATGGCGAGCGCCCCCAAAGACGGGCCGAAAGCGATCGCGGCCAGCGCCGTGAACACCGCAAAGAAATAGAGCGCATAGAACCATCCGCCACCGGACCGGAAAGCCGATTTCAAATCGCGCATGAGGATGGCGGCGGCGAGACTCATCGCGCAAGCTCCAGCCGCTTGAAACCCTCGCCTAGATCATCATGGGTCGCAACAATGGCGATCCCGCCGCGCGCCAGATGATCATCAATCAGTTTACGGATTATCCTCACGCCGTCGCGGTCGATCGCGGCTGTCGGCTCGTCGAGCAGCCAGACCTCGCGGTCGGCGAGCAGCGCGCGCGCCAGGTCCACGCGGC
>JAUIEG010000286.1 GCA_030428745.1 Alphaproteobacteria bacterium | reverse complement strand
GTGCCTTTGCCCGGCTGGGAGGCGAGGGCGAGGATGCCGCCCTGCATGTCCATGAGCGATTTCGAGAGGGCAAGGCCGATGCCGGAGCCGGAGCCTGAGAAATGGCTTTCGGTAAGTTCGAACGGGGCGCCGAGTTTTTGAAGTTTGGCGCGGTCGATGCCGGCGCCGCTGTCGGCGACAATCACTGTCACGCCGTCGAGATCGGCTTCGGCTGTAAGGGTGACTTCGCCGCCCTTGGGGGTGAATTTCAGCGCATTGGACAGAAGGTTCAACACCACTTGTTTCACCGCGCGCGCATCGGCCCAGACGGCGGGGGCGTGCGCGACGGAGGCGGTGAGTTTGACGCCCGCGTCCTGCGCCCGCTTAGCCACGAGGCGCGTCGACTCGTTGAGAATTTTTTCCAGTTCGATGCGCTTGGGCTCCAGCGTCAGGCGCCCGGCCTCGATCTTCGACATGTCGAGAATGTCGTCGATGAGTTCGAGCAGGTGACGCCCGCTCGAAAGAATGTCCGAGACATATTCCTTGTATTTCTGATCGCCCAGCGGCCCATAGAGCTCCGACTGCATCAGCTCTGAAAACCCGTTGATGGCGTTCAGGGGGGTGCGCAGTTCGTGGCTCATATTGGCGAGGAATTCGCTTTTGGAGCGGCTCGCTTCTTCGGCGCGATATTTCTCATACTCATATTTGCGCAGGGCTTCGGAAAGCTCCTTGCGGGAGGCTTCCAGATCCTCGACCGTCTCGCGCAGCTCGCGCTCCTTTTTCTTCTGCGCCCAGGCGCGGCGTTTGAGATCGGTGACATTGGTGGCGACGCAGACATAACCGCCTTCTGCCGTTTTCCGGCGGGAGACATGGGCCCAGCGCGATCCGGGAAGGGCGACTTCGATATTTTCCTGCTGCTTGTCTCCGGCGGGTCCGAAATGCGTGGACAGAATGTCGCCTGCGACGCCGGCGCAGGTCACGACTTCTTCGAGCGTCAGCCCCGGCTTCAAGACTTTTGCGGGAATGCGGAAGATCGCTGCGAAGCGCTTGTTCCAGATGGCGAGACGTCCCTGTGCGTCCCAGAGAACGAAGGCTTCGGGGATGCTTTCGATCGCGTCTTTAAGGCGGGTCTCGGCGATGGCTGCGCCCGGCGCGAGCGTCGCAGCGCCTGCAAGATCGAATGCAACGCCGGCGCGATGAAAGCGGGTCGCTTCCGGCGAGGTGCGGAAATAGGAGCGGGCCCAGCCGCCGCCAGGTTCGCGCACGCGCACAACGCCTTCGGAAACGCCGGAGGGTTCGCCGGAGAGAACGGCGAGCGCCGTTCTCAAATCCTGCGGATGCACCAGCGCGGAAATCTCGCGCATGGTGAATTTGCGGTCACGGGCGGAAAGGCCAAGCGGCTGCAGGAACGCCTTGGTCAGATGCACCATGCGGTCCTTGTGGTCGTAAAACCAGGGCGAACAGCGCCCCCCGGTCAGCGCTGCGTTGAATTCCGTCAGGGTCGAGAGCGCATGGGCCGCCGACGCCGCCGCGCGCGACTGACGAATGAAGGCCGCCATCAGGGAGGCGATCGCCAGCGTAATGGCGCCGAAAATAACCGCGAATAAAATCCACACGCGCGAGCGGTCGAACATGTCCCGCGCGGGCGCCGCGACCAGAAAGGCGTCGCCATTATCGAGGCGGCGCCAGGCGACGGCGACATCGCCGCCCGGAAGATCGAGACGCGCATCCTTGGCGTTGTCGATATCGAGGGCGCGCAAGGTGCCGGCGGGAATGTCGATAACGTCTGTGGCGCCCGCGGCGGTCAGGATGTCGCCTGATGGCGAGAGATGAAACAGCGCCGTGAGGCCGCCGGGCCGAACGCTCGTCATGGTCTCGCGCACGGGCGCGCCGGTCATGATGGAAATGTTGAGCGCCGAAGCGCCGTCGCTTGCCGCCTGCGCCAGGCGCAATTCGGTTTCGACTTCGCGCAAATGCGCTTTTTCATTGAGCTCGAAAATGAATAGCGCGGCGAGAGCGATCAGGAACGCACCGGTCAGCGCCGCCAGACGGCGCGGGCTCAGCGCGTCGATGCGCGCGGCAAGCCGGTCTCCGTCCAGATGCTGCTGTTCATCCGCCATCTTGTTTCCGCCGCTGGATTTTCCGGTCCCGGCTAAAGCCGGGACGCCGCCCAGAGATTGCCAGAGAGTGAAAGGGTGGGGGTCCCTCGCGCTCCAGTTGTTAAAAATACCATCCCCGGACGCCAGACACCACTGAGCCTGCCGGTTAAGGAATTGGAAACTATTCTGTTTCGCCGCTGACTGTCACCTGCGAATCGGCGCGGGCGGGGGCGGCCATTTTCCCCAAAAGGAGCGCTTGGTTTCGCGGTGACACGCCGCTAAACAGCGGGGATGAAACACTTTTTGAACACCGCTGACTGGTCCCGCCCTGAACTTCAAGCCATGATCGACGAGGCGAGGCGTCTGAAGACATCTCCCTATGGCGATGCTTTAAAAGGGAAAACTGTCGCTCTCCTGTTCCTCAACAACTCCCTGAGGACACGGACTTCGTTCGATGTGGGCGCGCAGCAGCTCGGCGGGCATGCGGTGGTCCTCTCTCCGTCCGGGGGCATGTGGCCGCTGGAATTCGAGGACGGGGCCGTCATGGACGGTGACGCCGAGGAGCATGTGAAGGAGGCCGCCAAGGTTCTTTCCCGTTATTGCGACATGATCGGTATCCGCGCCTTCCCGAAATTCGTCGACTGGGAGGAGGATCGGAAAGACAAAATCCTTAACGCCTTCGCCAGATACGCCGATGTGCCGGTGATCAATATGGAGACCATCACTCATCCCTGTCAGGAGATGGCCCATGTGATGGCCCTTCAGGAGCGGCTCGGCGAACTCGACGGCAAGAAATTCGTCCTCACCTGGACTTATCACCCCAAGCCGCTCAACACCGCTGTCGCCAATTCCGCGCTGATGATCGCTGCGAAATTCGGGATGGATGTGACGCTGCTCTGCCCGCGCTCGGAATATCTCCTCGACATGCGTTATATGAGTCAGGCCGAGCAGGACGCGAAGGCCAATGGCCGCCATGTTCAGGTGAGCCACGAGATTGAGGAAGCCTATAAAGGCGCCGATGTCGTCTATGCGAAAAGCTGGGGCGCGCTTCCCTATTTTGGCAACTGGGAAGAAGAAAAAACCATCCGCGACGAGTACCGCCATTTCATCGTCGACGAAGAGAAGATGGCGATGACCAACAACGCGCTGGTCTCTCACTGCCTGCCCATGCGCCGCAATGTGAAGATGACGGACGGTGTTTTCGATTCAGCAAACTGCATCGCCTATGACGAGGCGGAAAATCGCCTGCATGTGCAAAAGGCGATCATGCAAGCGTTGGCGGGGTAAGCGCGTGAAGCGAGATTGGACATTGGGAATTCGGGAACGACGAAGCGCCGCGACCGCGCGCTATTCGCGATTCCCAATTCTTGATTTTCCCTTCGACAACGCTTCAAGCGTTTCAGCATAAAGTTGACATTCAAATGACCCAGACCGCCTTTACCCGCCAGACCATCGTCCAGCTCCTGTCCAATATGAGCGACGGCAAGGAGATTCGCGCCTATCTCCAGCGCTTTTCCGAGGTCGACCAGTCGCGCTTCGCGGTCATCAAGATCGGCGGCGCCATCCTCGGCGAACAGCTGGAAGAGACCGCCTCTGCGCTCGCTTTCCTGCATACGGTGGGGCTGACGCCGATCGTGCTGCATGGCGGCGGCCCGCAGCTTGACGTGGCGTTGAAAGAACGCGGCGTTGAAACCAAGAAAGTCGACGGGCTTCGCGTCACTGATGCGGATACGCTTGATGTCGCCCGCGATGTGTTCATCGGTGAGAACATCAAGCTCGTCGAGGCCGTCAGGAAGCAGGGTGTCGAGGCGGAAGGCCTCATCGCCGGCGTCATCGAGGCGGAGTATCTCGATAAGGACAAGCTTGGTTTTGTCGGCGAGCCAAAGACGATCCGCCAGGGGCTGATCAGCTCCGTGGTGCGGTCGGGCGCCATGCCGATCCTCACCTGCCTCGGCATCGCGCCGGGCGGGCAACTGGTCAATGTGAACGGCGACTCCGCGACGCGCGCCCTGGTGGCTGAATTGCAGCCCATGAAGATCGTGTTTCTGACTGGAGTCGGCGGGTTGTTGGATAAACATGGGCAAGTGATGCATTCCATCAACCTCGCCTCCGATTTCGACAAGCTGATGGGCGCCAGCTGGGTCGAGGGGGGGATGCGGCTGAAGCTGACGGAGATCAAGCGTCTTCTCGAAGCTTCGCCCTTGTCGACCTCGGTCTCGATCACGACGCCGGCGGGGCTGATCCGCGAGCTTTTCACTCATGGCGGCTCCGGCACGCTGGTGCGCATGGGGGAGATGATCAAACTCGAGACCGACAAGGGCAAACTCGACCGCGAACGCACGGAATCGCTGGTCGAGAACGCCTTCGGCCGCAAGCTTAAAGGCGGCTGGTGGGACGGGCTCGACCTGCATCAGGTGCATATGTCGGCGAGCTATCGCGCCGGCGCCATTCTCACTGAGGTCGATGACTTCATCTATCTTGATAAATTCGCGGTG
>JAUIEG010000285.1 GCA_030428745.1 Alphaproteobacteria bacterium | reverse complement strand
AAAACATCGATTTCGAGGAGGCCGCAGGCGGCGGCGTATAAGAGACACTGCGCGTAATCTCCGCCACATTGGCGGGCGCTTTTTCCGTCTTTGCTGTCGCCGCCGGCGCAGCGGACGCAACCCGCGTCGAGGCCACCGGCGCCTGCGGGATCAGAACCTGCTGGCCCACGTCAAGCGCATAAGGCGCCGCGATATTGTTTGCCGACGCGATCGTCGTCACCGGCACGCCGGTTTTGCGCGAGATGGCGTAAAGCGTGTCGCCGGCGCGCACCTGATAAAGCTGGTCCCTGGCGACAACCCGCCGCGTAGAAGCTGGTTGCGCCAGCGTCGTGTTGCGGGACGGCGCATCGGCGACCAGCGCCGCGGCGCCGTTTGGCAGTTTCAACACCTGCCCGACTTTCAGCGCGTAGGGTTTTTTAAGATCGTTCTCGTCGATCACCTCAGCGGGCGAGACATTGAACTTGCGCGCAATGGCGTAAACCGTGTCGCCGCGCTCAACCTCGATATAGCCTTTCGCCTTGTGAAGATGGGCGGGCGGGGTCGCCGCAGCGGTCCGGGCCGTCTGGCGCGCAGTGTCGTCGAGATAGACAGCGGAGACAGGCTGAAGCTGCACCGGCTCGATGGAGCCCGCGGGACGAGCCTTGAATTCAGGCTGGCGGTAGACCGGCGCTTGCGACGCCTGCGCGACCTGACGCTCGCGCTTGATCTCGTTTGGCGAATGATAGACGCGGGTCTGCCGCGCAGGGTCCGAGCCATACACCACAGGCGCATGATTGTGAGACCCGCAGGCGGCCGCCGCCAAAAAAGATCCCGTCAACAACGCTGCACGAACGGTGTTCATCGCCCCTCCTCGCCAAGAAAAATGCGGAAAAACGCCCGCAGAACTGTCCGCCGATTCGAGACGACGTTTGTCTTCTTTGGTTAATGAAGGGTTAATAATCGCCCAAATCGTTAAGGAATCGTCAGGCTTTGCCGCCCCGGGCCTCAATTGTACTGGCCAGCGCCTTGCGCGCCTCGAAATCTGTGAGCGACAGATGCAGCGGCGTGATGGAGATCCGGCCGTCATAGATGGCGCGGAGGTCCGTCCCTTCGGGCGGATTGGAGAGCTCGCCCGTGAAGCCGTACCAGTAATAGCTCCCGCCCCTGAGATCCTGGCGCTCTTCTGCGAAAAGCTGCACGGCGTCGCGATGGCCCTGCGCCGTGGCCTCAATCCCGGCGACATCGTCCGGCGCCCGGTCGGGGAAATTGACGTTCATGACAACGTTTTCCGGCCAGCGCGCGTCGAGCAGCATCTTGACGACCTTCGCGCCATGGGCCTCGGCGGTCTCCCAGCGCGCCTTGTCGCGCGCTAGCCGCGACAGGGAGAGCGCAATCGAGGGCACGCCCATGGACATGCCCTGAAAGGCGCCGGCGATGGTGCCCGACACCGTGACGTCCTCGGCGAGGTTCTGGCCGTTATTGACGCCGGACAGAATGAGGTCCGGTTTTTCGCCGCCCAAGACTTTGTTGATCCCCATGAGCACCGCGTCGCTCGGCGTGCCGGTGACCGCAAAGCGGCGCTCATCATATTGGCGAAGACGTATCGGGTGGGCGAGCGTCAACGCCCGCGCGGCGCCGGACTGTTCTTCCTGCGGCGCGCAGACCCAGACATCGTCGGAAAGCTCCCGCGCAATTTTCACAAGGCTTTCGAGGCCGCGCGCATAAACGCCGTCGTCATTGGTGCAGAGAATACGCATTTAACCCTACTCGTTTCCGGCGCTCGCCGTTTCTTTCTTATCGCGCAGAACGCCCCAGGCGAAAAGCCACCACAGCGCCGCCCAAGCCGCGCCAAGCGCCCAGCCGGCGATCACATCCGTCGGCCAATGCACACCGAGATAAACCCGGCTCGCCCCCACCATCATCGTGACGAGGACGGCGTAAAGCATAATCAGCGCGCGTTCACGCTTTCTTTTGTGAAACCGCGCCAGAAGCGCGCCAAGGGTCAGAAAGATGACCGCCGACAACATGGCGTGGCCGCTCGGGAAGCTGAGCGAATGCACCTCCGCCAGTTGCGGCACAAGATCGGGGCGCGGCCGCCCGAAGCCGACTTTCAGGCCCTCGCTCAACGCCATGCCGCTGATCGACGCGCCGGCGATCATGACCGCGTTTTTCCATTTGCCAGTCATCAACAGATAGATGACGACGCTCAACACGATGAAGGTAAGAACCACAAAACCGCCAAGGCTCGTGATGTCGCTCATGGCGAGATCGAACCAGCCGGGACCGATTGGATCATCGGGATTTCCCGGCGTTCTCAAGGCGAGAAGAATAGTCTCATCGAAGACATGGGTTTCGCCTTCGCTGGTTTCGTCGGCGACGCCTGCGAAAACCAGAAGACCGAACGCAGCGATGGCGAAGGCCGCGAGCGCGCCGATTTCGGCGCGGGCCCGCTCCAGCATCATGCGAACAAGGGGATGCTCTTTCAGGAACTTGATGTCGCGAAACTTTATTTCTGCGCCTCGATCTTTTCCACGCCGCCCATATAGGGTTTCAACACATCCGGCACGGCGATCGATCCATCTGCATCTTGATAGTTCTCAAGGATGGCGACGAGGGTGCGCCCCACCGCGAGGCCGGAGCCGTTCAGCGTGTGGACCGGATTGATCTTTTTCTTTTCGCCCGCGACGCGGTAGCGCGTGTTCATGCGCCGCGCCTGAAAGTCACCGCAATTGGAACAGGACGAAATCTCGCGATAGGCGCCCTGCCCCGGCAGCCAGACCTCGATGTCGTAGGTTTTCTGGGCGCCGAAGCCCATATCGCCCGTCGACAGCACCATGGTGCGGAACGGCAGGTCGAGACGCTTCAACACTTCTTCCGCAGCGCCGGTCATGCGTTCATGCTCGTCCTTCGACTGATCCGGCGTGGTGACGGAGACAAGCTCGACTTTCGAGAACTGGTGCAGACGGATCATGCCGCGCGTGTCGCGCCCAGCCGAACCCGCTTCAGAGCGGAAACACGGCGTCCAGGCGGTGAAGCGCAGCGGCAATTCTTCTTCGGTCAGAATATCGCCATTGACGATGTTCGTCAGCGAAACTTCGGCCGTCGGGATAAGCCAGTGTTCACCCGTCGTCTTGAAGAGGTCTTCCGAAAATTTCGGCAATTGCCCGGTGCCGTAAAGCGCGTCGTCTTTCACCAGCAGCGGCGGGTTGCATTCTGTGTAGCCGAACTCACCCGTATGCAAATCGAGCATGAAAGACGCGATGGCGCGCTCCAACCGCGCAAGCTGGCCTTTCAAAAGCACAAACCGCGCGCCGGACATTTTCGCAGCGGTCTCAAAATCCATCTGACCAAGCGCTTCACCAAGATCGAAATGTTCTTTGGCGTCGTTTAAACGCTTAGGTTCTCCCCACTTTCTGATCTCGACATTCGCCGCTTCGTCCTCGCCTTGCGGAACGTCGTCAGCGGGAATGTTCGGAATGCCGGAAAGAATATCGCGGATCTCATCCTGCTTTTTCTTCTGTATGTCCTCGGCGACCGGCATCTGGCTTTTGATGCTTTCAACCTCCTCGCGCAGGCGGTTGAATTCCGCCTCGTCGCCCTTGGCCTTGGCCTGGCCGATCAGCTTGGATGCGGCATTGCGCTTTTCCTGCAGATCATTGAGCGTGACGGTGTATTTGCGCGCCTCTTCGTCGAGGGCGAGGATCTCCCCGGCGCGGGGGGGAAGGCCCCGGCGCGCGAGACCGGCGTCAAAAGCGTCCGGATTTTCGCGGATCATGCGTATATCAAACATGGGCTTCGTTTACGCAGGTTGGCGCTCTTGGTCTAGAGTGAGAATATCTTACCTTTGTAGGATAGGGCAGCGAATCGCCAACATGAAAGGCGCAAATGCATTCTCGAATTTCAATTTTTGTCGCCGGATTTGCAATTCTGCTGGCCGCACTTCGATTTGTACCGGGAGTTGAGCTTCCTCCCCATAAAATCTGGGATTTTTATAGCGCTCCAAATGTGGCGCATGATTTTCCATGGAATTTCAACGAGCGTGAAAACTTCTTAAATCAAGAATTTACGGAAATGTTCCCGCCGGGGACGAATACACAAGACGTTATTGATGAACTGATCCGGCTTGGTTTTGAAATTGACTACGGCAGTAATGAAGCTCGTTATGGTTGGCTTGGCTACGGATGCACTTGTTTAGTCATGGTTTCATGGCATCCGCACCCTGATAGCGAAGGTACGCGGATCGAGAATGTCCGTTCATATTTTTGGACTTTCGGTTTGCCTGACAGTTTTTATATGCGGCTGCCTTGATTTTCTTCATAGGCCCTAAAAGCAAAGAAACTAACTGATTTAGGCCGATGCCTCTTCCGCGCCGTCGACCGCCTCTTTCGCCTTTTTCTCCGCAAAGCGCACGGAGAGCACCGACACCTCGTAAAGCGAGATGATGCAGGCGCCGAGGATGAGCTGGCTGAAGGGGTCCGGCGGGGTCAGGAAAGCGGCGATGACAAAGATCACCACAATGGCGACGCGCCGGTTGCGGGCGAGAAAGCCTGAGGTGATGAGCCCCGCCCGGGCAAGCAGCGTCAGGAACACCGGCAACTGGAAGGCGAAACCGAAGGCCATGATCAGCGT
>JAUIEG010000284.1 GCA_030428745.1 Alphaproteobacteria bacterium | reverse complement strand
CGGTCAATGCCGTACTCATCCATATGCGCGATCCTGAGATCGCCGAGATCGCACAGCATTTTCTGCAACTCCGGCATGGAGGCGAACATGCCGCCCATCCGAAGCGCCGGATCGTTCGGCGCATTCGCGCTCTTCAGTAGTTTAACCTGAGCCTCGACCAACTCGGGAAAGGTCCAGGCTTCTTCCGTGGCGATGCGTTTGTAAGGTGCGTTGCGGTCGATCTCTCCGGCGGGGGGCGCCATGCCGATGCGCTTTCGGACGCCGCGTTCGATCATGTGGCCGCGCAAACCTTTTTCGCTGCCGTCGGGCAATAAATTATTTGCCATTGAGCTTCGCTCCCATCACCGGGTGAGCGTAATGATAGGGAACGTCATGACGGTGCGGCCATGTCTGGCGCGGCGCCGGCAGAAGTTCGTCAGGACCAAGCGGGTTTTTCGGATAGGTTTCGACAGCCGGCTGCAAATGGGCTTCCGTATGGGCCCAGCCCTTTTCATATTCCGCCTGCCACTGGACCATGTAATCGAGGCGCTTGATTTTCCAGACGCCGTCTTCGCACACATAGTCGTTTTCATAGAGGCCTGCTTCATAGAATTGTCCGGGCAAGCCTTCGGGTTTGTAGTCGCGGCTTTCGTGATTGCCGCCCATGAGGATCGCGCGGAACCGGCCTTTCGCCGTCTTGCGGTCATCAGCGACAGTGATGATGTCCTGCATCTGGAAGTGGTCGAGCAGAAACCCGTATTCCGGGCCTGGCTTGCCTTGTGTGAAAAAGTCCTGAAACCAGGTCTTGTACAGCCGGGCGATGCCTTCATGGCCTTTGTAAATGCCGGAAAGAAAAATGACTTCGCCGTCCTTGGCGAATAGCTGGACGACTTCGTCATACTGGCAGAAATCGATGTAGTAGCCATAAGCATAGTGAAGCTTTCGGATGGCGTGCAGATCCTCGATTTTGCTGACGCGATTGTTCAGTTCAGCAAGCTCTGACTTCATTTCATCGAGTTCACCCACGGCATCCTCCCGGCTATGATTATGGCTGACCCTATGGATACCATGCGGGGCGCCGCAAACCACTATCGCCGGGAGGCATTCATGGACTGGCAGGGAAAAACAGCCTTCATAACCGGCGGAGTTTCCGGCATCGGCTTCGGAATTGCACGGGCTTTTTCGAATGCGGGAATGCGCCTGGCGCTCAGCTACCGCAATGAAGACTACAAAGCCGCCGCTGCGAAATGGTTTGCCGATCTAGGCCGTGAGGCGCCGCTCTTCGTGAAGCTCGATGTGACGGACCGCAAAGGTTTCGCCGAAGCCGCCGACAAGGTGGAAGCGCATTTCGGCAAGGTGCATGTGCTCGTCAACAATGCCGGCGTTAGCGTTTTCGGACCCACGGATGAGGCGACCTATGACGATTTTGACTGGATCATGGGCGTCAATTTCGGCGGCAACGTCAACGGCCTTGTCAGCTTTCTCCCGAAATTGAAGGCGCATGACGAAGGTGGCCATGTCGTTAATGTGGCGAGTATGGCGGCGTTTATTGCAGGACCGCAGGCCGGCATCTACACGGCGAGCAAGTTCGCCGTTCGCGGCCTGACGGAGTGTTTGCGCTACAATCTGGCGCCCTACAATATTGGGGTGTCGCTCTGCTGTCCGGGGCTGACGAAAACGAACGCCTGGGATTCCGCGCTCAAACGCCCCGACAATTTCAAGAACAGCGGGCTTGGCGACGTAGACAAGGCGGAGCTTGAGAAGTTCGGAAGCGCTTTCGATCTCGGCATGGACCCGCTGGAAGTCGGCGAGAAAATCCTCAACGGCATGACAGAAAACCGGGGACTTATCCTGACGCACCCGGAACATGGTCCCGACATTCATGAAATCTACGAGACGACCATGGCGGCGCTGCCTGATGAACCGGCGCCGGAAGGCCGCCTTGAAATTGAGCGCCTGCGCCGTGAAGGCAACAAGGCCGCTGCGGCGGGACGCAAGATCAGTCTCGATGATCTGACTTAGGCGGCGGCCGCTTTATCGAGTTGTTCCTGCGAAGCCCACCAGCCATGAACTTGTGGACGCAAGCGATGCGGGATTTTGACTTTGGCGACCGGCCCTTTTGGGATGTCGCCCGCATTCACAATCCAGGCTTCGTGTTCGAAATCGCTTTCGCCTGTCTGACGATTCACAATAAAGATGAGCCAGCCCGGATGTCCGTTCTCCGATGACGTGACATGTACGGGTTCGCTAAGGCCGTGTCCCGGAGGAAGGCCGAGCATGTTCATCTCCCCGGTCTGCGGATTAATTCCGACAAGAGCATTGAATTCCGCCCCCACTGGTCCGCCGATCACGGGCGGGCCTTTCATTTCCGGGTTCATGGAAAGGTACCATCCGACGGTGTAAGGACGTCCCTGATCGGCGTCGCGAATGCGGCAGAGATCGCCCGGGGGCCCGAGCGGCGTTTCTTTGATTTCATCCCCCTTGGGATCGAACGACCAGCGCACAAGCCCGCCCTTGATCTCCGATTGCGGGATGTCGATGCCTGAGGCTTTCCGGATGAATCCAAAAGCGTTCGTTTCCGTCAGATGCTGATCGAGGTGGATGCGGCCATCTTCGTCTTCGAAGCAATTCATGAAGTGGAATACGGAAACGCCCTTCGGTCCTTTGATCCAGTGCATATCTTTTACATCGCCATCGCGCGGCATGATTCCGATCCAGCTTTCGCGATCGGGTTCATGCACCCAGTGAACGCCGCCGTCTTTCAGCCGTCCGAGGTCCGCCGTTGTCGGAAAGACCGGGAAGACGGCGTAGTTTTTGGTGATGACAAAGTCATGCATCAGCCCGCAATAAGGCGCATCGAACCATTGCTCGCTGACAAGCTCGCCATTCTTGTCGGCGATGCAGTATGCGACCTTGGTTGAGGCGAGGCCGTCCGCTTCATAACCGAAAAAGAACATCTCTCCTGTCTCCGGGTCCACGCGCGCGTGAGCGGTCATGGTCTCCGATTTCAACTTGCCGCCGAAATCATAAGATCCGATTGTCTCAAGCGTGATCGGGTCGACGCGATAGGCGCGACCGTCTTCCTTGGCCATCAGCAGCTTGCCGGCATGCCAGATCGGCGTCGTATTGGAGACGGTGCGGTCGACGCCTTTTACAGAAGGATCGTCCGTGTAGGGATTGCGATACCTGCCGAACAGCGCCTTGCCGGCTTTCACTTCGGCCCTGTGGCGTGGCGTTTGAACATATTTGATGTCAAAATCGACAGACCCGTCCTCTTTGAACCAGAGACGCGAGACCATGCCGTCGCCGGAAATAGCGGTGTCGTCTTCGTAAATCGGCGGGAAGGCGGGGTCCGGCACGGCCCGGAAAAAGGCGCCGCGAATGTCGGCGGGAATTTCGCCCGCGACCTCGAGCCCCTTGAGAGAATATTCCTCGCCTATCGGGGTGTTAAGGAACATGAAGTCTACGGTTTTGGGAAACTCTTGCATGTCGAAGCTCCTTCGGGCGGCGGCTAGTCAAACCAGTAAGCGATCGCTCGCATTTCGATGCTGGCGCGTGGCGGCGCATCCGGCGGGCAGAGGGGGTTGTTGAAGGCGCTATGCGGGGCGTGATGAGGTCGCGCCGGGTCGCTGTCATGGGTGATGAAAACAAGCGCCTCATCCGGCGTCATCTCGGGGAACCAGACCCAGCGGTGACGCGGCGACGATTTGATCAGGAGCGCCGTGAAAGACCAGTCGGGCTGGCCCTCCTGATCGAAAATTGCATCCGCCTCGATCAGATCTTCGGGCGCCAGCGTTCGCGCGTCACACACGGCGAGCGGCACATCCTGCGGCGGCGGGGTGAGCACGCGCCAGACGTTGTACTGTGCGGCGCGTTTTATTTTTGCTCCCTCCGGCGCAGAGGCTTTTGCAAACTGCGCCGCTGTTTCGTCATTGATGTCGATATGAATAAAACGCGCCGGACGAGAATTGTTGAGCTTTCCACTCTCGGCGGATTTCTCGCCAAAACGAAGAACGCCTGGTGAATTGACAATCGCGGTGTCTGCGCCTGTCAGTTTGGCGATCAGGTCTTCAATCTCTCTCTTATGAAGATCGTGAAACGCAGGGTCGCTAAAGTCCGTCACTTTGCTGCGATGCGAAACAAGCGCAAATCCCTCGCGATCAAGCGCTGGCGCGGCCGCGCGGCCGTCGACGAACTCCACCGTCCGCGGGTCGAGGTTCAGAATATCGCGAGACTGATCATTGGCGTGAAAGCGCGGCTTCGTCGCCATCGGCGCAGCATAATTGATCTCGGCCCGAACATTGTTGCTCATTGGGATAGTTTGACTTTACCGGCGGCGATTGAAAAGGCTGCGAAGCGAGAACAGAGACCCGTTTTCACCACGTGTGGTTAGGCGCTTCGCCATGGGTGGCGATTGGCTGTCTGGCTCAAAAGACAGTTAGGTCTGAACGCCAACAACCGCGCTTTTCGGCGGCGTGAAAAGCGATGCGAGGCCGCAACACTTGCGAATGCTTCACAGCAGTAAGACCTAAAAGGACAGTGATTTCTATGAAAGATGTAAAGGGAAAAACAGCATTCATCACCGGCGGCGCCAGCGGTATCGGACTAGGAATCGCGAAGGCGTTTTATA
>JAUIEG010000283.1 GCA_030428745.1 Alphaproteobacteria bacterium | reverse complement strand
CCATTGACGAAGCAAAGCGTTTCCGGCTGGCGGCGGCGATCTAGAGCGCTATCGTTTCAGCTCGGCCATGGCTTTTTCGATACCGCCGAGCGTTAAGGGGTACATGCGCTCGCCCAATAATTCGCGCATAAGCTTTGTCGACGGCACATAGTCCCAACTGTCCTTGCGCACCGGGTTAAGCCAGACCACCCGTTCGTAAATATCGGTAACGCGTTTCAGCCAGACGGCGCCGGCTTCATCATTGAAATATTCGACCGAACCGCCCGGCACGGTGATTTCGTATGGCGACATGGACGCGTCGCCGATGAAAATCACTTTGTAGTCGTGGGGATATTTATGCAGGATGTCCCATGTGGGAATTTTCTCTGTCCAGCGGCGCCGGTTATCTTTCCAGACATAATCGTAAAGGCAATTGTGGAAGTAGAAATACTCCATGTGCTTGAATTCGGCGCGCGCGGCGGAGAACAACTCCTCGCAAATCTTGATGAAGGGGTCCATTGATCCGCCCACGTCGAAAAACAACAGCACCTTGATCATATTGCGGCGTTCAGGCCGCATCTTGATATCGAGATAGCCGGCGCGCGCCGTCGCGTCGATAGTGCTGTCGAGATCGAATTCGTCGGGAGCGCCCTCGCGCGCAAACCGGCGCAGTTTGCGCAGCGCCATTTTGATGTTGCGCGTGCCGAGCTCCACATTGTCGTCGAGATTTTTATAGTCGCGCTTTTCCCAGACCTTGACGGCGCGGCCCTGGCGTTTTCCTTCATTGCCGATGCGAACGCCTTCAGGATTGTACCCGCCGGAGCCGAAGGGCGAGGTGCCCCCGGTGCCGATCCATTTATTGCCGCCTTCATGGCGCTTTTTCTGGTCCTCAAGACGCTCTTTCAGCGTCTCCATCAGCTTGTCCCAGCCGCCAAGCGCCTCGATCTCCTTCATCTCCTCTTCGGAGAAATAGCGCTCGGTCATCAGCCGCAGCCAGTCTTCGGGGATATCGGCCGTTATCTCTTCGCCGACACTCTCAAGTCCCTTGAAGACATGTCCGAAAACGCGGTCGAACTTGTCGAGATTGCGCTCATCTTTCACCAGCGCGGAGCGGGAGAGATAATAGAAATCCTCGACCTTGCGGCTGGCGAGATCGGCGTCCATCGCCTCCATCAACGTCAGATATTCGCGCAGAGAGACGGGCAGGCCGGCCGATTTCAGCTCGTGGAAGAATTTCGCAAACATGGCCTATTCTAACGCGCCCCGTTCCCGGCGAAAGCCCAAGATGCAGCCTGCATGATGCTGAAAGCGGGAAATTTGGCGCAGGACATGGGTTATCCTATGATCTCACCACATTCATTAAGGGAGAGCGGTAATGCCAAGCAGCGCGCATCGTGGGAGGGGCCGACGTCCCGGAAACCAGCGCCGGTCTCATCTGACCGCGCTTGCAGGGGTTTTGAGCCTTGCGATTACCGCGCCGTCCGAAGGCGCCTGCCCGACAAGGCCGGCGCCTGATCCTGCCCAAGAGTTGATAGACTATGGAATGCTGCTCGACGAGATCTCTGAAATGGGAGAGCAATACGAAGCGGGTTTTTCCATCGGGGATCAGGTTGTCTACAGAATGCGACGGCGCAGCGAGGAGGGCGGGCCTGACAGGGTTCTCCAGTTGCTGCAATCCATGAAGCCGAAGATTGAAGAACTGCAGCCGAATTTTACGGCGCCGCCCCGTCGCCCTCATCCGCCTAACCGGCCTGTGCTGCTGATTGAAAGCCGGCAGAACATTTTTCAGCCCAGCATGGCGATTACAGATTGCGCCAGCAAGGGAGCCGAAGGCGAGGCCGCCGAAGAAGCAAGACGAGCCGGCAGAGAAGAACCCGGGCCCGTGCGCCTCGCGAAGCATCTGATCTCGGATATGGGGGGCGATTTGGGAGATTTGCCTGCCGGGCTTTGCGTTGTCGTGGTCTTCCCTGACCGAACTGACAACGAGCGAGAGCTTCGCTTCGTCCTCGCCCATGAGTGGATGCATACCATGCAGAACGGTTTTTACACCAAATGGGCGATGGATCACCAATGGTGGCGGGAGGCGTCTGCGGAATGGTTTGCACACAAGATTGTCGAGGGGACGACCGAGCGCGATCGCTGGATCGAAGAATTTTTCATGAAGCAGCAATCCTGTCCCCTAACCGAGCATTCCTACGATGCGCAGCCTTTCTTTTTCTGGGGAGAGCAGGCCTTTAACACCGATTGGGTCGTCTCGGTCGGCCTCGCGGGAGACCAGTATCTCAAGCTGCCGGAGCGGGCCGCGGCCATACTGCCGCCCGAGCGCTGGCTGGATTGGGCGATCGCTCAAGCCGAGCAAAGCATCACCATGCCGGACGGGCGCCCCTTGCCGGATCAGGCGGAGGTTGAACCGCTTGAACTCACGCGCGAATGCGAAACCGCGATCAAGGGACCGCCGCTTTCGGTGCAGTTATACGAACTTTCCGTTCCCGTGGGCGGCGCTCCCATACTCACCATCGACGCCGGCGATGCGCAGCTTGCGATCCGTGGAAATGGCGATGAGGACTGGCTGCGCGTGACGGGACTAACGGAGACCGATACGCCTCCGTCTCCGATAACAGTCGCTGCAATCGCCCCCTCGGGAGAGGACCTTTACGCAAAATTCTCAATTGGAAAAAGCGATGGACTGGCTTGCGGCTGCCAGATCGGCTCCTGGATGGAGCGTGAGACGCCGGACGATGTGGCGGATGACCCGTTGGCCGGGGCGCTAGAAGCAATGAACGCCGCCAGGGGGATGGTCCCGCCGGACCAAATGGATGACTTTCGCGCGGCGCAGGAAAAAATTCTTGCGGCTAACGCAAAGGACAAGTTCCGCTTCCGAAACGCAGTCCCTGCGATTTTCGATGAATTGGAAAGCGACGCTGAAGCCATCTACGATCAGGATGGTCCGATTGTAACTATACGCCCCGCAGGGACATTCATGATTGATGATCCGCACACGATCCGGAGTGAGGATACAACCGTGAGATATTTCAAATATCGCCATTATGGAGAATGGACTGCCGAAGGCGGCGTTCTCAAATTCGACATCAAGGGCAACGATCTGGAAGGCTTTGTTACAGCCCCGCCGGATTATGAGCCGGCCCGCATCACGGTCGAAAATGAAGGTTTCGGCGCCCAATCCTATGTGGGCGGCGGCGGCGAGTGGACGATGGCGTGCGAACCCGGAACCCTGACATTGACCTCTACACGGGTTCGGAGCCCGGACAGGAGCGATCAGGCCGTGTTGGTGAAATACTGACGCCGGGGCGGCCCTCGCCGTTATCCTGAAGCTGCATTTCTGAATTCACGCGGCGTCATGCCCACATGGCTTTTGAACGCGCGATTGAAGGGCCCGATTGAGTTAAAGCCGCAGTCGAAGGCGATCGACAGAATCGGCCGGTCGTCATGCACCGGATCGGACAATAAGTCCTTGGCATAGTTGATGCGGCGCGCATTGATTAAGTGATTGAAATTGCGATAGCCGAGAAAGCCGGTGATGCATTGCGTCACTTTGTAATCCTGCTCGCCGAGGCTTGCGGCGAGGTCGGCGATTTTGAGATCGGGCGTTGCAAAACGCCGCTCCGCTTCGATGGCGTGGAGAATGCGCTGGGCCAGTCCCTTGTCACTGGCGGCGGGCGAGGGCGCCGCTTTTCGCGCGCCTGGCGCCGGCAGGGGATGGCGTTTGCGGAACGAGACAGCGAGTCTCGCGCCGATGACAGCGATGGCGGCGCAGACAATAAGCGTTGCCTCGGCCCATTGCGCGCCGATGCTGGCCTCACCGGCGTTCATGGCCCAAAGAAATGTCACGATGATCATGGCGCCGAAGATCAACGTGAATAGCTGCCGGAAACGCCTTTCATGTTTGGGCAGCGCGGCGCTGTATCCTGAAAGAACTTCGACAAAGACTAGCACGACTGCGCCGATGCAGATGAGTGACGCTGCATTGGCGGCGATGCGGCGGATTTCACCCGATGCCGCGGAGACGCCGGTTAGGGTCCAGTATGATTCAACGGCGATGATTGCTGCGACGGCAAAGATATTCCAGCGCGCGATCGGTTTTTCCGCGCGGAAAAGCGTGCGCGAGAGAAGCCAGAGCCAGCCGCACCCAGCCGAACCGCCGATGGCCAGAATGAGCGTGACCGACGCGGTGAAAATCCACCACAGCATGTCGTAGGGCGCGACGGGGCCCAGCTTCGCCGTTGCGCGCTTCGCCAGGAGAGCAGACGCGCCAGCCCAAACGTCAGCCAGACCGTTTTGTCGAAGCAATCCTTCCATGGCGTCACCTCTCGCCCTGACCCGGGCAATGTTCGCTTTGGCGAGAAAATCGCCGTTTTGCCTAAAAAATACTGGCCGTTTTCCAAATCGGCGAGATCGCGCCCGCCAGCCTCCCTTCATATCCGATGCGCACGGACGCCGAAAGCGCGGAAGCGACGAAACGGTCCGTTCAAGGGGTCGAAGTCCCTGATTCACCGCGCCTTCGGGCGGTTTCGTGCGCGCCGGCCGGGAGCCGAAAGACCCTGGCTATCGAAAAAGAAAAGGAGCCTTTGTTGTGACGACCCTGTTTGAGACTTCCCCGGCCATGCCGTCTT